>JAHEXM010000096.1:0-3883 GCA_023252115.1 Micrococcales bacterium
GCCGCATGGCCTTTCGCACTGCAAGACCAGCCTTTAGAACCGGCGGCGGCGGAACAAATGTGCGCCCCTGCTTTGTCATGACGTCATCTTTCCCCCAGCCTGTTTCCGTTCGCCCCCCGCCCTCCGCACGTGGGCGCGAGCCGTGGCCGTGAATGAAGCGAGGCGTCGGTTCCCGTGGGCGCGAGTGGTGGCGAGCTAAGGCTTGCGTGGGCGAAGGGCGGGTCTGGCAGGAAGCCGTGATCGCCACCACGGGAGCCCGAAACCTTACGTAGTTGTGGCCCCGAACCGATGATCAGTCCGGGGCCACAACAGTCGAGCTACCTACTTGATCTTGACTGCGTAGGTGTTAGCGAACGGCAGCAGGCGATCATTCCCACTTGCCGCTGCGGCCAATCTGCAGCCGCCCTTCTTCTTGCCAACAACCTTGGCACCATTCACCTTGCAGGTTTTCGGTGTCAGGCTGCGCCATTGGATTCCAATGCCGCCGCTGGTGATGCTAGGCAATCCTGCGGACTTGCCCTTCTTGAGTGACTTCACCACACCACCCGCTGGGCTTTGCGCCGATCGAGATGGTGCTGCGGGTGCAAACACCTGCCACGACGATGAACCAGCGGCAGCAGATGCGTTCCCACCGCGATCGGTGATCCCTGACGTAGTCGCGACGTGGTACACCCCACCGTTGGCCAATGAGGATGTCGCGATGTTGGCCGCCAAGATCGGACCAGATGCGCAATCAACGATGCCGCCTGCAGCGTTCGTGCAAGAGATCGATGCGGCGACTGGGTTGCCACCAGCATCAACAATCTGCAACGAACTCGACGAGACACCAACAACCTGCTCCGAGAAGTCAACATGTGCCGATGACTGCTGGAACGTGGTGTTCGTCAAGGTGAAGGCAACCGTTGCCGGAGTGATGTCCGGCTTTGGCACCGACAAACGGCAGTAGCTCTGTCCCGTTCGTCCACCACCGACGGTTCCCTGCGGAAGCGGAACGAAGCCCTCGCTGGTGATAGCCGCCTCAATCTCTGATCGCAATAGGTGACCAGTATTTGCATCCTTGACGCTGCCGATGTCAGTACGACAGAGGAATCCATCGACTGGATCGAGGTAACGCTTGGTTGCTTCCGACGGGTAGCGCAACACGTTGTACAAGCTGCGCCCATAGGGGAAGGTTGAGGACCCGATCGTTGCGGCGCTTGCCGTGATGCCATCGATCTGGCCAAGTGCATCAGCTGTTCCTGCTGTCTCAGTGCTGTTCCCAGCAAGCTGCTGCGAATAGCGACCGAACGACTCGTAAAAGATCGCATTGGCAGCATCACCGTTGGTAACGATCGGCTGTGCGTTGTTTTCAGTGATGATTCGCGTCGCCTGGTTGGCAGATGGAATTTGAATGCTTGAGCTTCCACCAATGAGACCGTCAAACGTCGATCGCGTTCCTGAACCAGCCTGCGCTGCGTAGATCACGATTGGTGCGTTGTCGCCACCAACCTGCGACCAGTTGTTGATCTCACCAGTCACGAAGATCTTTCGGATCTGGTCTTGAGTCAGGTTCGACACATCGTGCGAAGGAGTGTTGACTCCACCGGACTGCGTGAAGTGGAACCACGAGATCCCATCACGAGCAAAGGCGCTGAACTGCAGACCTTCACAGTCCGAACCACTTGGTCCGCGCGATGAGCGGGCGAAGTCCGCTGTTGCAACATTCGCAAGCCCCTGCTGGCACAACTGGTTGATGCCACTACCGGATCCAATCGGGTAACGCTGATTTACGGTGTCGTGATCCGGGTTGATCGAACCGGCAGGCGCCGGCGCGATGCAATTGTTGTCGTATGGCTGTGGATTTCCTGGCGTTGCGATGGTCTGGCAGCCTGGCGCACCTGAATAGGCGGCATCCAGTTTCTGCATGACCGAGATCGTTGTATCCGAGCCAGATCCGACAAGAATTGTCGGTTGGCCATCTACTGCAGGTCCGGCGTGTGCCGGCACCGCAAGGCCAAGTGTTGCAACGGCTAATGCCCCCGTCACAGCGGCGAGGCGTATGCCCCTAGTTCGTGTAAGCCGCACGTGTGGTCCCCTCTCGAAAGTAATCGGACGATGCGTCCGACAAGGTGCACGCAATCAGCGTTGAGCAACTAAACGGTGGGTACTGAGGGTGCAATATGCGAACCGTCGGTGAACGCTGGGCAACGAAATCCGAGTTCAGGCATGCAGCTACAACGTCGCGGGCAGGAACGTGTCAACTGATCGAAGAATCAAGATGAACAATGCGGAAAGCACTGGTACCGCGAACATCCACAGCACGATGCTTGGTAGCAATTTGCGCCGCAGTGCCAGCATCATGCCGCCGATTGCGATCAACATCGCCACTATCCACACCACTGCCTGCGCCCAATGAACGGTCGAACCGGCGCGGGGACTGGCATAGGTGCGCGCGTTTTGTGGTGTTGGCGCAAACGGTCGTCCTTGCAGGGTGGCAGTCGCAACCAAATCGCTAGTGGCAACTAGACGCGGACCCGAGGTAACGAGAGTCAACTGGTTTCGCGCAAGCGGTTTGAATAGGTCTCCGTGCGCATAGCCAACACGATCGACGACATAAACGGCGGTGCCTTCAACCGTCGTGACCGCAATTCGATTTCCTTTTCGAAGTCGGTTCAGATTTCGGAAGGGCGCGCCAAAGGTTGTTCGGCGACCGACGATTGCAGCGTTGCCTGGCTGACCTGGAAGTGAAGTGCCAAGAACGTGGCCCGGACCGTTTTGGGTCATTGCCGAATCTTGTCCCTCGACGATCACCTGCGACATGCCGAGCGAAGGGATTCGGACGATACCGACTGGATCTCCAACGCGCGGCGGGTCGATCGGTAGCGGCGAGAGGTCCGGCGTACCCGCGGCTCCGGCTGCAACGTCGAGTGTTTGCGCGAATTTTGGCGCAAGAACCTGTTGGGACCGTGCTTGAAGCAATGCCCCCACGACGGTTTCAGCCAAGACCAGAATCACCACGGCCAAAGCGGCCGCTACAACACCAATCACAACCCATCGACGTTGACGCGGAGCCGCAGCCAGCGAGCTCTGGGTCGAATCACGGAGATCGACGACGGTACTCGAAAGGCCGGAAACCGCTGCAGCTGCGACGCTTTTTGGTTTTTCGAGCCACAGGGGCATGCGATCTAGGGTCGGCGTAGCCACGTCAGTTCTTCCCGGCCTTTGGCCCGGCGCTACGCAACAATTTCGGGCCCACGATAAAACCGGCTGCCGCAAGCAAAGCCAGCAAGGGCAAAACAAGCGGGTCCGACCCAGGCCGATCAAGGCCAGTTCGTTCGAAGACGCTGGTCATTCGGTTGGGGGTCCCGGCCGCCACGGCGGCAGTCCCAGGCGGCGCAGGTGCAGCGTTCGCCGCTCCGCCATCGGCACCCGTGCCGCCCGCACCACCCGAACCGATCTCGTCAGAGCCGCCGAGCGATCCGATTCCACTACCACCACTAGTCGATCCGCTCGAAGAACTGGATCCCCCTGTTGCCGGTTTTGCTGAGCTCGACGACGTGGGTGTTGGCGTACTTGCGGGCGCGCCCTTAAGCGAATCGGCCGCTGCAAGCGCCTGCTTACTTTGCTCGTCCGTAAGCGGAACATAGCCCCGTGGCAACGTGCCCGTTGCCTGTCCTGCACCAACCGCATACGTAACGAATCGTTTGATTGCATCGGCTTCGTCTGCAGTCACTTGATCGGTTGGCAACAATGCATTGGTAACCACCGGAAGCCGATATGCGGCAGGGTCACTGGGTGCAGGGTCTGCCACCAACGCACCGTCGCTACCTGCCTTCATTGCTGCAACGCCTTCGACAATCGCGGCGCTGGTCGGTGCAACAAAGGCGGTCCCATCCGTTGCTTG
>JAHEXM010000096.1:3893-6769 GCA_023252115.1 Micrococcales bacterium
AAGAACGCCGATGTAGCCGTACGACGGATCATCACGCGGGTCGTTGTCCGACGGAAACGCCAGAGCGGCGGCTACCGCTGGTCCACCCGTGCGCAAGTCCACTCCAGCGATAGACGGGAAAGTGTCCGTCGGGCCATCGGCAAACGCAGCTCCCCCCGCGAGGTACGCATCCTTTGCCGTTTGCCAGAAGAACGTGGTGAGCTGCTTGTTGAGCTCACTGCCGTCAGCTCGACCAACAACACGCATCTTGGTTGGCATGTTGTATCCGGGGTTGAGCGCGGTAATACGCGGATCGTTCCACCGCAGTATTTGCCCCGTAAAGATTTGGGCAAGCAGGCTCGGCGACAACTTGAGATCAAGGATGCGTTTGCCGGTTTTCTGATCACGCAAGTTGTACGCAAATCCAAGCGCAGACGCCGAGATCGGTGCGACCTTTGGTGTCGATCGGCCTTTCCCGCTGCCGTTGCATGTTTCATCGGCCACGGGTCCTGCTTGAGTCGTCGCGAGGTCGCGAAGCCCGCACAAGAAGTCCTGCCGACCGCTCGGGTCGTTTTTCGGTACATAGTCCACCGAGGTGAGGTCCGGCTTTTCGCAGAGCACCGGCTGCCAAGCCGTGATCGCCTGGGCAGCGGCGTCCGTGCCTTCCGCTGCGAATGCCCGCGGGCCAGGCGTTGGGCATCCGGTGTTGGGCTTGGCGAAAGTGAGGGGTGCGCCTGACCCTTGTTTGAGATCGTTGGGCGCGCTATCCGGAAGCACCCACAACGAGCAGGGCGACGTCTGGTCGCACACCACACTGGGAGCGCCGTGCAATTTGCGGTCACTGCCATTGGTTATCAACACGGCAAAGGTGGCACTGCCCTCGCCCTTGGAGTCAGTGGGTTCGCTCTGCAACAACGTCGAGCAATCACTTGCGCTCGAAGGGTTCCCGGCACACTCGCGTAAGACGACGCCGGAATCTTGGTCGTAGTTGTGCCAGCTCACGGTCAAGACCTGACCGTCGGCAAGTGCCGTCGCGGGGTCTACCGAAATACCGCGAGTTCCCTCCGCCGTTGCACTGGTTGCCGACACCGTGACAGCCACAATTCCCAGCGTCGCCACTGTCGCAAGCACGAGCAGGCAGACGCCGAATAGACGTCTTGCAGTGCCACGGCTAAACGACGTGTTCACGCAAGTCCCCTCGTCAAGATCGGTCATTGGATACCGGTTTGCGAGATGACGGTCACCCGCGCGACCGATGTAGGTCAAGCCTTCATCACGGGAAATCCTGTTGTTCACCTAAATGTGCAGTGCCGTTCGTCTGGTGCTAGCCCAATGGTTCCGTTCATATAGCGATGCTTCATCTCGTCAGGTTTGCACCAACGATGCGCGCAACGAAATACACCAGGGGAGGGCTTTTAGTGAACGACGACGTGTCACTCCTTGAGCCAGTGCCACCCCCAGCAGTTGAACCTGACGACGACAAACCCCGCGTAGTTGTTTCTGCTCGAACACGAACCGACCGCGTCTATCGGGGCGCTGCGAGCGGCGCAGGACTGATGACGTTGGTCATTCTCGTCCTGATCGGGACCTTCTTGCTGATTCGCGCATGGCCTGCGCTGATGTCGCAAGGTTTCGGCTTCTTGACTGAGACGCAGTGGCACCCGGAACAGAATCCACCGGTCTTCGGCATTGCCGCGATTCTTTACTGGACGTGCGTCATTGCGTTCATTGCAATGTTGATCGCCGTTCCGGTGAGCATCTTGGCAGCACTGTCGTTGACTGAGTACGCGCCGCTACGCCTGCGGCGTCCACTCACTTCACTAGTTGACCTGCTCGCCGCAATCCCAAGTCTCATCTATGGACTGTGGGGGCTGTTTTACCTGCAGGACAAGCTCGTTCCGTTGGCAAAGTGGTTGTCGACGACGTTCTCGTGGATCCCGATCTTTCACGTTTCGAGTCCCCAGTACACGCAGTCCGCATTCATTGCCGGCGTCGTTGTGTCGCTCATGGTGCTTCCGGTTACGACGTCGGTGATGCGCGAAGTGTTTTCGCAGGCTCCCCCCGGGGAAAAAGAGGCGGCACTGGCTCTGGGATCTACGCGCTGGGGAATGATCCGCACGGTCGTATTGCCGTTCGGTCGCGGCGGCATCATCGGTGGTTCGATGCTGGGGCTCGGCCGCGCGCTCGGCGAAACAATCGCTGTTGCGTTGATCATTTCGCCGATCTTCTCGATCAATTTCGACTGGCTGCACACGGGCGCCAACTCGGTAGCCGCACTCATTGCGCTGCGATTTGGCGAAGCAAACAGTGCTGCCCTAGCGGCGCTGATGGCTGCGGGCCTGGCGCTATTCGTTGTCACGTTGATCGTCAACATGATTGCCTCGCGCATCGTGGCGCGGTCACGAAGTGGTGCCGGGGTTGAACTATGAGCACCCCGACAGTCGACCCTCAAACAACGGTAAATGCGCCGATCGTCGGAGCCGATGATGCGCCAGAGGTTCGACGAGTGGCCAGTCGCGCAACTTCTTTGGATAAAGGGCTACTCGCTGGCAGCGCGCTTGCTTCGTTAACACTCACATGGCTGCTGTGGACTCAACTGCTTCCCATGCACGGCGCGGCTGGATTCATTGTTCTTTGGTACGTGTCCTTTTTGGCGATTCATTTTCTGGCCGTTCTGCAGAGTGAGGGACGCCTTTCGGCAACCGACAAACTTGCAACCGTCGTGGTTCTCACCGGCGCCCTGGCACTGCTTGTTCCACTGGTGCTGATCATCGGTTTCGTCGTCACTCGCGGAATTGCTGGCATCAGCGCACAATTCTTCACTAGCGACCTCGCAACGACAGGAACTCTTGATGCGGGCGGTGGGTTTGCCCACGCGATCGTCGGAACACTTGAGC
>JAHEXM010000097.1 GCA_023252115.1 Micrococcales bacterium
GCTAACCCTGGTACCAGCCTGCAGTACTTCTATCGACCGCAGTGGTACGCCAAAGGCGGTTTCAAAATGAACAACAAACGGATCCAAGTCTTTAACTACCTAGTGGCGATCAACTTCAATCGATACCCCGGCAAGAGTCCGCTCAACTTGGTTCGCCCTGACCGATCGCTGAACGACGGCGGTATTTGGTTCCACGTTTCCGGTGCTGGCGCGACTCGCGGTTGCGTATCGTTGCCCCAGCATCAGATGAAGTGGGCGTTGCAATGGCTGACTCCCGGTGCAACACCCGTGATGGTGATGGGACCCGCCAAGACACTGGCTGGCTGACTGTTTCGGACTCCGAAGCTGTCGCAGGTCACGCATCGGCTGCCTGAAATACGGACGGCCGCTGGCTCAGCGTCAGAATTCGCTGCCAGCGGCCCAGAAGATCCGTTTCCTGCGCCAGATTCCGACTTCGTCTGCGACTGATGCTCGGTCAGGTGCAGATGCGGTACCTGGTGAAGCTTTAAGCGCACGGCCGGGGTTTCAGGGTCGATCCCCCCGGACGACATCTCTGTGGCCCGGCCGTGCGCTGTGCCAGCTGGTTCCCCCCGGTTCCAGCGGACACTTATGTTCTGCCCTGTATGACGGTTCGCGCACCAATTTGGTTCGGTGAGCCTTATCACCCGAGCATTACTGCGTGTGTTCAAACATGCGAAAAGCGTTGCAAATAAAGGGTTTTTGGCCCATTGGCCTCCCGCTTGCACCGGAGAGTGCCATGAAGTGGTACCAACTTCACGTGAGGTACGGAATCGCAGCAGAACTGCCCGGGGTCAAAATGTGGACCGCGGATTGGGTCACTCTGTTGCTCGCGATCGTTGGCTTGGCACTGATTATGTTGATCCTGCTTGCCGTCTATCGGTCAATGCAGGCGCCGCGTTTGCGAACAATCGCCGGCGAGGACACCCCGCCCGGCGTTAGGTGGCAGGCCGTTGTTCGATATCTGATCACCACACCTTTTTTGGTCGCCTTTTGGTACATCATCATCTTGATGGTGATTACGACAGCCTCGAATGGCCGCACCGGCGAAGAGATTGTCGTGATTTCAGCGGGCGTAATAGGCGCGGCGCGGCTACTGGCGCATATCCACGGCGAGGCGGCGCACGAACTAGGCAAGACCGTGCCTCTCGCCCTGCTGTCGCTGGTGCTCATCGGGGGCTCGATTTCAGGTCAGGACCGATGGCAACAGATCCTGCTCGAATGGGAAAAAAACTCGGGAACGCTGGACTCGTACTACTGGCTACTGGTCATTTTCGACATTCTCGTGACCGCAGCGTGGTTCGCATCACTTCAACTGTCGTGGTCATACAAACAGCACGAGAATGCTGAATTAGTCGATGGCGTTGCGCCTGCGCCCCGTGGGATCGCGGTCCCGCTGACCTGGCTGCGCAATTTTGGCCGCGACAAACGAGCTGACCAGGAGCCTCGGTGACTACGGACAAGAAGCCGCGAAAGGCAAAACCGCTCAAGATTGACGACGTGCAATTGGATCCCGAATCGACAGAATCCGAGAGTCCAGCAGCGTTGGGGGATCGCGAAGTCAGCGAGGCGGAGGCTGCTGCGGCGTACGAGGCTGACCGTCCGCCACATCACGGGGACTAAGGGCTGCCTCGGTCACATCAATGGATTGGTCAGCATCGCCGCTACGGGAAGCAGCGTCGGACTTCTTGTTCTTGCGTTTGTCGGTGGCCAGTACTACCGAGGCCACGACCAGGATCAGTCCAAAAACACACAGGGCCTGAAGCACGGCGCTGATATCGATCGACTGAGCTTTCGTTAGCGGGATCGTGATGGTGGTTTGAGCCCCTGCGCCCAAAAGCGTGTTGACGATCGGCATTAGAACGTTCTGCACCACTGCGGTAATGAGTCCGACGATGGAAAGGCCGATCGCAAATGCAACGGCGAGGTCCAGCACATTGCCATCGGCTATGCGGGTTTTGATTCGCGAAAGCATTTGTTCCTTCCCTCCTTCCTCATCTGACGTTTGCAACCGGCATGTCGTGCCATGTTTCTTCTATACCCACTATTCGCCGAAGCGAGACATAGCCCACGGCCTGAACCCGGTGGCGATGGCATGGTTTTGCAGTACTACTACCGTCGGTCGCGATCAGATCATCACTGCGTTACTACGGAGGGCTTCATGCTCAAGGGATTTCGTGACTTCATCATGCGCGGCAATGTCATCGACCTTGCCGTGGCTGTTGTGGTTGGAGCTGCATTCACTGCCTTGGTGAATTCGTTTACCAACGCGCTGATCAAGCCAATCATTAACCTGGCACTCGGCGGCGGCGTCGACGCTGGCACCATCACGATCAATGGTCAAACTTTGGACTTTTCTGCAGTCGTCAATGCCGTGATCACCTTCTTGATTACGGCTGCTGTTGTCTACTTCGTCTTTGTGCTCCCGATGAATAAGTTCAAGGAGAAATACGGCAAAAAAGACGAGGGTGAGGAGACCGCCGAAGAAATCGCGATCTTGAAAGAGATTCGCGACGCCTTAGTGAGTGGCAAGTAAGGCTGGGTTAGCTGGCGCTCGTAAGACGACGCTTAATCGGCTTCGGGTTGCCGCCCCGGCAAGCGCACTCGCCGTTGGTGGGTTCACCGCAAGAACCATGAGCGACCCAGCGCTGAGTGGACCCTCGTTCGTTGCGTCTGAGTCGTTTCCGTCTCCGAGCACCCCGCCGTTGGTATCGCCACCCTTCTTGGGGACTACCAGCACCCGTGCGCTGCTAGCGACGACGCGTGCCGCCGACGTGGTCGTTGACGCTGCTGTGTTGTCGCTGTCTCCGACACCACCACCTTGCGCAGCTAACACATCAACCACATCACCAGGCTGGAGCAATTTCGCTTCTTCCGGATCCGCGAGGCGAATTGGCGCCGCAACTAGTTCGGCTTCGCCGTCGCCAGCCCGCCCGAAATTCAGCAAGCTCGGGCCAACTATTCGAGTCGGTCCGATCGGTTCACCGGCGCTCAACGGCCCCGCTGTGAGTCGACCGACTGCCGCTTGCGGGTCGTTGAAGGCTTCGCCAGAGGAAAAGGCCACCGGCCACGGTTTCGTGATCAAGTCCGCGGAGGTGAGTACATGACCGCCATCGAGATCAGTGGCAGCCACCACAAGTGTCAGGGAACCCGGCGGTGGCTCGCGCAAAGCCTGGATGCCGACCAGCACTCCGACGACCGCGAGCAGCGCAGCGATAGACCGTCGATGTCTGCGCAGGGTTCGTTGCAGTTGTGCGCGCCGGGCCATGAATCGAGCCTAAATGGATTTCCTGACGAGCGTTTTGGTCGTCCACAGGCTGCTATTTCGGCGAAGGGTCTGGCTTCTTTGCCGCTGTCGATTTTGTCTCGGTTTTCTTGTCGGCTGCTGGCTTGGCATCCGGTTTTGCGCTATCCGATGATTTGTCTGCTGCTTTGGTCTCAGAAGAGGCCGCTGTCGATTTATTGGCTTTCTTGTCCTGCTCGCGGCTGTCATTGCGATAGAAACCGCTGCCTTTGAAGACAACGCCGACGTTGCCATACAGCTTGCGAAGCTTGCCGCCACATGTCGGGCATTTGGTGAGTGCGTCATCCGAGAATGACTGCACAACCTCGAGTTGGTTCCCACAATCGTTGCAGGCGTACTCGTAGGTTGGCACTGTTCAATTCTCCTGAATGACTGATTCACGCGACTGATGGTTCAGCGCGTGAAACAGAATACGGCCTGGAGTGCGGCTAGATTCGCCTAGCTATGTCCTAGCAGAGGAGTTGAACAGTGACAGTCGAAGCGCGAGGCCTTCGAAAGACTTACGGGCAAAAGGCCGCGGTCAATGATCTCTCGTTCACACTTGAGCCCGGCGTGGTGACTGGATTCCTCGGCCCGAACGGGTCGGGAAAGTCGACCACCATGCGCTTGATGCTCGGACTTGATCACGGCGAAGGTCAAACACTGTGGGACGGCCAGGAGCTTGCCGCGCACAAATCGGTGACTCGAGTGGTTGGCGCTCACCTCGATGCGCGTTTCTTTAACCCCAACCGCAAGGCACGCTCGCACCTGCGCATGTTGGCCGCGGAGGCCAAGGTCTCGAATGCCCGGGTTGACGAGGTCATTGCGATGGTTGGCCTAGAAACGGTTGCGGACAAACGGCCGAAATCGTTTTCACTTGGAATGGCTCAGCGCCTGGGGTTAGCCGGCGCCCTACTGGCCCAGCCGAAAGTCTTGCTGCTAGATGAACCCGCCAATGGATTGGACCCGCAATCTATTCATTGGTTGCGTGATTTTCTGAGGGTGTATGCGGGCAATGGGAATGCCGTTTTTGTCTCAAGTCACTTGATGAGCGAGATGCAGTTGATGGCTGACCGCCTAGTCGTGATCGCGAAAGGCGAACTGATCGCTGACGAGGATGCAGCGACTTTTGTGGGCCGCAGCACCCGTAATGATGTACTCGTCCGCGCTGCCAATCGCGACGCTTTGCACAGTGCGCTTGCGGCCGAGGGCATTGAGTCTTTTTCTGATGGTGAAGACGGTCTGTCGGTGGTCGGTGCTGAAACGGACCGAGTCGGCGAGATTGCATTTCGCAATCAAGTTCAATTGCGTGAACTCACCGTTCGTACTGCAAGTCTGGAAGAAGCATTCCTCGAACTCACCAGTGGTGGGCAGGAATATGCAACTGGGCAAAGCCAGCCGCCGCCGCAACCTCCGACGACTGGAGGTGCCGCATCATGATGAGAAACCTGACATACGAATGGCGGCGCATTTCGTCGATCCGGTCAACGTGGATATTGACTGGCGTCACCATCGTGGCTGCAGCCGCACTGGCCGAACTCATTGCTGTTGTCGCCGCATACGCAGTTAGTCACCCGACTGGTCCGGCGGGTCCGGACGGCGGGCCGGTCGAAGTTGCCACCAAGCTTTCACTCGGTGAGTTCGTCACCACGGCAATGACCAATCCGTTGTCGATTGCGATCGTGTTCGTCATCTTGAGCACCATCGTGGCCCAGGCGTTTGGTCAGGAGTATCGGCACGGAACGATTCGACTCACGCTGACTGCTTTTCCTCGCCGAGTTCCGGTGTTCGTTGCGAAGGCAATTGTCTGCTTAGCCGTTGTTGTGGTCACGTTTGTGATCACAGTTCTTTTGACCATTGTCATCGGCCTACTGAACAGCGGCGCGGTCGGCGGTGACGCTCCGAGCGTGGATTTCTTTGGGCCAGCTGGCCGGATGATTCTCTACTTGATCGGCTATTGCCTGATCGTTTTCGCAGTAACGGTGATTACTCGAGTTTTGGCGCTGGGCGTCATCATTCCACTGCTCTTCTTGATCGTGGTGGAAGCAGTGTTGGTCAACCTGGTCAGTCGATTTGTTCACTGGCTGCCTGAAGTCATGCCGTTTACTTCGGCCCTGGCTTTCGTCAATGGCACGGACATGGTTCGCAATGGCCTAGTTTTCTTGGCGTGGATTGTGGTCCTTGTTGGCATCGCTCTTGCGGTGTTTCGGGCCCGGGACGCATAGGGGTAGTCGATGGCTAAGAACGGCCGTGACTATGACCTATTCGCCGTCGTCGCTGTAGGTGGCGCCTGTGGAGCGCTGGTCCGTTTTTGGCTGGAAACGGTTATTAAGACTGCAGCCGATGGTTGGCCTCGCTCGACATTCGTCGTTAATTTGAGTGGCTGCTTGGTCCTCGGATCGGTTTTGATAATTGCTCGCTACTTCATGCCCGAACCGACTTCTGGACGCCTTGATCGATTGTTCCGACCATTCGTCGTGACAGGTGTTCTTGGTGGTTACACCACATTCTCGACTTATGCCGTCGAAACCCATGCGCTCGCGCAATCGGACAAGTGGGCTATGGCTGCGGTTTATGCAATTACGTCGATCGTAATTGGTGTCCTGTTTGTCTGGATCGCAATGCGCATCACCGAATTTGTGCTGAATCGCGCCGGATTGGTCGATCCTGCATCGAGTGCCGCAGCCGGTTCGATCACCGAGACTAGGGAAGCCGCTGTCACCAGAGAATCAGAGGACGAAGGATGACGCTCGCTGCGATCCTCGGGGTGGCAATTGGTGCTGCGATCGGAGCGCCGTTGCGTTTTGCCACCGATCGTTTCTTCATCGCACGCCGCGGACTGAAAATTCCGTACGGAACATTCACGGTGAACCTCGTTGGGTCACTCATATTGGGGCTAACAACCGGGCTTACCGCGGCCTTGGCCAGCAAGGGTCACGACGTTCCCGTCTTTGTAACCGCGCTCATTGGGACGGGCGGTTGCGGCGCCCTTACGACTTTTAGCGGATTTAGCGCACAAGTGCTAGAGCTCTCCCGTGAGCCCCACGGGTGGCATGGCCCGGTCTACGCGACGCTCTCAATGGTTCTTGGCGTTGGCTTGGCAGCCGGCGGGTTCGCTCTGGGCAACCTCGGCTAACGGCTAACGGCTAACGGCTAAGCGATGACCCAGCGATCAACACGTTGGTCATGTGGGTCGCTCGGAAGTTCATCAAAGACCTCTGACTCGTTCACGATTGTCAGCCTCAGCGGGCCACCACTAATCGAAGCATGACTGGGGAAGTGTCTGAGCAAACGATCGTAATATCCGCCGCCCTGACCCAGTCGGGTTCCATCTTTGGCTACGCGAAGCGCCGGAACAATGATCACTCTGCAGTTGATCGCTAGTAGATCGGCCGCATTTCGGGCCACCACATTGCCAGCGGGCGTCGGAATTCCACGGACATCTGGTTTCAGTGGACT
>JAHEXM010000098.1 GCA_023252115.1 Micrococcales bacterium
TTGCCAGTTCCTTCGGAGCTTTGATATAGAAACTGCTGCCGTCGTCGGCAGAATACAGCGGGGTAATTGTGCCGAAATCCGGTCGTGGATAGGGGGTTGTCTTGCCCGGCTGGGTACGCCATGAACCATCTTCGTTCTTCATGCATTCGCCGTGGATGATGACATCACCCACCACGATCGGGCCGGCATTCCCAAGTTGCGCAAGTTTCGCCTGTGCGGCGGTAAGCCATGTTGCGGTATTGTTGGGATGCCCGCGCCACGCTGCGCAGTCAGTACGCAGAATGTCCGTTACTGCATTCGGTCCAGCGGTCGCTAGAATGTACTGCGTGGATTTCGCATTGACGTTGTAGCCAACCGACTGCACCAGCGTATCCGTCGCGGTTTCGTCGAACGGGTCCGCGTTATAGTTGTTACTGCTACCGGGAGTCAGGTGCGTGAGTTCAGTAATCGCCCCGCCTGTCCGCTCATTTGCAAGATAGAGTTCAAAGTGTGCGACGAGGTGCCCGAGGATGGGCAGAATCTTGGAGACTGCGGGCGGATACCACGGACGCGGAACGCCCAGCATGTCCGAATGGCTTACCGGAATGATCTGATTGGCCGGATTGCTTCCATACGGGCAGTTCGGTAGCTGCGGGGTTAAGGCGGTGCTTTGCCCCGCCCCGGCCTGTGTCTTTTGATACAAGTCCGCCCAGTACAACGTCGAGACTTGCAGCCCGCGCGCTCCTGCTCCAGACCAGTAGAAGCGCGGGGTGGCGTTGTTGGACATCGGACTGCGCGTTGAATTCGTGTCCGACTCCCAGGTGAACGTGTGGGTCTTGTCGAAGAAGATCGCGGCCTTTGTATTCGGCGGGAGCCAGGAATCTCCGTCGCTGTAGAACCCCCGCAATGCACCTGTAGACAGGTCCACATTGACCGCCTTCGCAGCGAAGCCCTCCGGCAGTTTGTCGCCTGCCGTCTTGGGCCACTCACCGAAGAACTTGTCGAGGCGAATCGTGGACATCAGGACAGTTCCCGCAGGGTCGAACCCGTGGCAAGCATATGCTCCACCACCCTGCTCGGCGTGGCTTGGCAGGGAAGGTCGAGGACATAGGTCACGAATTCGGCACAACTCCACCGATCATCACCCGCACTGTTGCGGCTGAAGAAAGCGAGGACCGCATCCCACTGGGAATACTTGGCCTTGCCGATCAAAGCGAATCCCTTGGCCCGCTGCCCCTCAGACATTCCGTGCCCCGTCAAGTGATAGCAAGGCAGGTCGTTCGAAAGCGGGATCAGCCTGACTACAGGAGTCACCGAGTCAAGAAGCATTACACGGCCTTCGACAAGGACAGCCATGCCAACGTGGGAGTATTCAGATCGCGTAACGAGGCGGACCAGATTGACCTTGAAGCTGTACCAGGTCTTGAACCAGCCGTTGACGTACTGGTATGCAAGGACATCCCCATCCTTGATCTGGTCGCGGAGGTCTAGGTAGGCCATTACAGTGTCGCCGCAAGAAAGAACAGGTTGTCAATGTCGGCGGGCGTTTTGCCCATCGCTGTCGCCATTGCGTTCAGTACCGGCGTGGCACGAATAAACGCGGTGCTGTACTCGTACCAGTCTTTCGTGTCTTGGTCGCCGGCAGAGATTGCGGCTTCAACCGCCGCACGCAATCCTGCTCGGGTCAGCGCCATGCGGAACTGCCGAGGCGTGACGGAGGCAGGAACAGGATGAGACACAGGATCAGGATCAATGATCGTTGCCCCCGGAGGAACAACGAACTCAGCGACACCCGAAGATCGGCTTACACCGTCCTCGTCAATGATCGCTACAACGACCCGATCTGCATTGAGGTACTTGTAGGTAGTCACAGTTCTGCACTCCATCCAAGGTAAGCCGTTCCAACTGCTGTAATCACTGAGCCTGCTGCCCCGTTGGTCAATCCGGCAGCGACGGTGAAGTTCGTGATGGCCTGCTCAGGGGTGGCTGAACTGAACGTCGGGACTGCGGAACACGCTGTAGTCGTCGCCGATCCATATCTGACTGTCGTGTAATCAGTAGCTGTCCCAGACTGCTCAAGCGCTGTCGGTGCAATCCGCATCGTGACTGGGAACTTGTTGTACCCGACAGCGTTTGTCGTGCTTGTGGCGAATCCAGTTTGCGTGATGTACGCCCCGCTCGCTACAGCGTTTCGGTAGTAGTACCGCTGACATAGGGCCAGTTCCGTCGCGTAGGGGCGGTTTTCAAATGGAGTAGCTACAGAACCTTCCTCAAGCTGCACGTTGGCGATATAGAACGAATCATCGGCCCCGGCAGTACCTACCGGAGTTGCTTGGAGCAACACCCCGATCTGAGAAATAGTGGCTCCCAATGCAACGGTATATTGGAATCGCTGCCACGAGGCAGTCAGTGTGGCCGTCTGAACAATCGGAGCAGCAACACCCGTCCATGACGCCATGTTCGCAACCGCCTCGTCGGTCCCTGTCCCCGTGTAGAGAATCACTGACAGGGCACTACTCGTCGGAGAGTAATTAGCTCCCTTGAGTGCATAGAAACTCAGGACAACTGTTTTGCCACGCAGCGGCATGGAATCTGATGTCTCCAACGCCGTCCGAGCTTCGATTGCCCCGGTCGTCGTCGCGGCAGCGGTGCGCTGTAACTTGAGGGCATACCGGACGGATTCGGTCAGCGGGGTGAGAACACCAGTGGCCGATTGCGAGGCAGTACACGCCGCAGTGGTCAGTTCACGGAACAGCCAACGATCAGCGCATCCATACGCGTTTGATGTACTGAGCACCTGGCTCGTCCCGCGTTGCCACAAGAGGAAATTACCATTGATGATCTTGTTTCGGAATCCAAGTGAGCTTGTACCGGGACCAGATCGGGCTTCGATATTGTTCGTCGCGGCGAGGGCCGTCTTGTTCGTGAGGGTTTCACTTCCCGCAAGAGTGGCAAAGTCGTTATCTGATAATGCGGTGTTGAACTGCGCTGTCGTTCCCGACAAGGTATTGCTCGTCAAGTTGATGGTCTTGTTCGTGAGGGTCTGGGCCAGAGAGTCGAAGTAGGTCTTGAGAGTCGCTTTCAGATTCGCCCAGGTGAGTTTCTTCCCGGCAAACGAAGCAGCACTGTCGGACAACGAAATCTCATCAGCGTCTACCGGAGTGGTCTTTCCGGTTAGGCCGTCAATCGTGGTGCCCAGCGTGCCGGGCTGGACCATCAGCGTTGCACCAGCGGCAGTCCACCGGAGCTGGCAGTACACCGTGCGTCCGCCGACAGTCGGATAGGCACGACCACCCCCTACTCCTACCAAACCTTCAAAGTCGCGTGAGATGGTCAAGGTATCTGCGGTTCTGGCAGTGACCTTGACGATTTCATAGTTTTCTTCGTTCCCCGAAACATCATGCTCGAAGAGCGTCAGGAGAAAGAAGTCGGTCCCGGTCGGTGCGGGGAACAGCGAACCCTCTCCAGCAGAGAGTACCAGCGTCGTTCCGCCAATCGAGAGCGTGCCGGAGAGCGTGCTTTTAGCGCTGTTGGCGAATAGTTGCGAGCCCATCATTGCTCCTTGATGCGGAATTTGACTTCCACTTGCTTGATCCGCCCAAGCGTCGTAGTGATCGTGGTTTCCGCTTTGTAGGTTCCCACCGTGCCCGCCTCAACCCACAGCTTGACGGTATCCCCGACAACAAGGCTGTTCACCGTCAAGCCCACAGCCGGCGTCACGGTAACGACCGCAGAAGCAATCGAATCGCCGTCATTCAGATCCACAGGGATGTCATAGTCCAACCGGTCGGCGGGCTGCTGGGTGTAGGTGGCAATCACGGCCATGTCAGACTCCAATGCCCACGGCACCCGTGGTTTGCGTTTTGATTTCGACAATGCCCGTTATGCGATCTTCAGGGGCCGGACCGGAATACAAATCCTCGATGCGGGCCACGCTCGCAAGTTGCAAGGACTGCGCGGAACGCAGCCGGCCTTCACGGCGTAGAACGCCTGTCGTACTGAGTGCCATGTTCTGAGCGCCTTGGAGCCGTCGCACGGCCCGGAGGTGCCCGGTCATCGCAAGTTGCATGTTCTGGGTGCCGCTGGCGTAGTTCGCTGCGAGCTTATGGACCTTCCCGGCCCCCGACAATGACAGGTTGCCGGTCAGGTACATCCGAGTTTCCTTGACGATGCGGATGGCTCCGGCCAGCGTCAAGTCCTGCGCAGCACGTAGACTACGGAGTACGGTAAGGCTGGCAGTACCGATCAGTTGAATACTCTGCGCCGCAATGAGACGCACCCAGGGGGTGGCATTCCCATCTCCCAGGGCAAGCTCGTTGAGCGGCGAATCATTCACGACTTACACCAGAGTCAGCATCAGGTCATTCGGCACCAGCTTGGGCACGTCATCCACGCTGAACACCTTGGCCGTGGTGAAGGCTCCAGACGCCAGCAGGTTGCCGTTTGTGATCGCGTCGAACAGCATCCAGTGCGTAGCAGTAACAGCCCCGCCAGTGACCGCTGCGAACGTCACCGTGTTGGTGTTCCCGGTATCCACATCAACCGCCGAGGACGGCGCCTCGAACTGGATCAACTGCCGCGCGTACCAGCCGGCGCTGATTTCATTGGTCAGTGCGGTAGCCGTTACATCGGTCGGGTCTGCAACGGCAATCCCGAGATAGATCGCCGCAGGGGGTGTCTGGGAGACGTTGCGAAAGAAGTGGTTGATGACCGCTTGCGAAAGACTATTTGAGAAACCAGCCATGATTTACCCCTTGAGTGCTGCTGTGAATAGTGCGTAGTAGGCTTGTGCCGCCGCTTGGTTGCCGCCGTACTCAACGTCACGACTGAAGGCCCGGAAACAAACGTAATTGACCAGCACGGGCGCGTATTGATCGTATGGAAGGACGACGGCTGCCGTGGTTGTGACCGCCGCAGGCGTGATATGCGCATGGACGCTGACCGTAGCACCGGCTACTGCGGGGTAAACCCAGAACGACAGTTGATCTTCGCCGTCTGGAAACCAGTTCTGCACGTCGGCTGCGATGTCAGCGCGCCAGCCGGGCCGGAAGGCATCTAGCTGCGAACCGGTAATCAACCGGATCGCTTTGCCTGAAGCGACGTTGTAATCGACGCTCACTATCTGGAACGCATTTGCCGCCGTGAGCCGCTGTTTGCACCCAGCGGCGAGGACATGACTTAGTTCAGTACCTGAAGCCCCGAAGATCGCAGGGCGGATAGTTGCCATTTCGCGTAGGCCATCGGTAATCCACTTGAGCAGATCAGCGTCAGTCCAGCGTTCGGAGTAAGGATCACCAATCAGGTCGCGGACACTGACAATCGTGGTGGCTGCGGTGATGGTCATGTCGGTTGCGATGCCGTGCGCAGCGGTGCATTGCTGGTGAGCTTGTAGGACTTCGCCTGGGCGCCAATCTGCCAGTCGTTCGACTTGGCGTCATGGACCATCGCCAGTTGTGGATTCGAAAAGGGCTGATTCGGAATCAGGAGCAGATTAGACAGCGCCTCGCTGACAATCGCATCGCGCCATTCAGAATAGATAACATCAGCCAGGGCGCTCGCGGTGCGGGTTGGGCGCTTGGCCACACGGAGCGATACGACGACATCCGAAATCGGGATTGGGAAAAGCGTCTCGTCCCCATCCATCGTGACGAACTTCCTGGGGGTGCCGGTCAAGGTCCGCCAATTACCGCAGTGCAGTTGCAGCCACTCTTCGCTGACCGGCTCAATCGGATTCCCATCGACGTAGGCGAATACGACATTGACAACTTCCTCGCCGGCGCTCAATGTTGTGTCCAGTATCGCAGTTCCCGCGGGGACAATCTGATCGTCCAGCGTCTCCATGACGTAGCTCGTCAGGTTGCAGAACAGGATGGCAGCATTGCGTACCGCGTTCTCCATCACAATGTCCGGGCACCCCGGGCAGTACATCGCGATCTCCGGCAGGAACATGGAGAGCGCTTTAGACACGCGCCATCCCCACCATGCGGCTCACGCGATGCACTAGCTCGTCCTTCGTCTCTCTGAGGTTCAGATCAATGCCGAAGCTGCGCTTGGCATAGGTGGCAATCTCGGCCTTGGTCATCGCCTCAAGCTGCACAGGCGGCGGACGCTGGTCGTCATCGGTTTCCTTTTCTGGCGCCTTGGCCTTGATCGGAGTCCCGTATAACTTGCCTTTACGGCCATCCTCGAATTCAGGGTGACGCAGCAGCAACAGCGCCGGGTAGTCATCAATCTCAACCACGTCGCCCGGCCTGGCCCATGTGGCGCCCGAGCCATAGAGGTTGTCAATGAATCCGCCTGCTCTGATGCCAACGTACTTAACTGGGACCATTCGTCTCTCCCTGACCCCGGAGCCGAAGCCCCGGGGGTTGGATCGTTACTTGTTACCGAAGCATTCGCCCTCGATCAGCACGCCCACCTTGCCAGAGGCGCCGGTGTTGATGGTGCCAAAGGTCGCCGTGATATAGCTATCCTTGGCCACCGAAACGGGGGCGTCTGGGTAGATCATCACGGTCGCGGCGGTCGCGGCGGCCGCAGTGCCAAGAGCCGTTGCCGTGGTGAAGGCAGTCGCGGTTCCCGACGTGCCATCCACAGGTGCGAACCCAAAGTCCGCCGGGGCCGCAGTACCCAGATCTTCATTGAAGATCGAGATGCGCAG
>JAHEXM010000099.1 GCA_023252115.1 Micrococcales bacterium
ACAAGCGTTTCGCCAACCTTGGCAGTGACCGAGTCGGCCTTCGAAATCATGATCGGCGGAAGCACCGAACCTCCGATTGCTGACGGTGACACTGACGGACTCGGTGTCGATGATGGACTTGACGAACTTGAACAGCTCGCCGTCGCGGCAATCAGTGCAAATGCTGCAGCTGCAAACAAGCAGGTGCGGGCTGTGCGTCGGGATCCAGGCATGACTAAAGGATCACTCAAATTCCCCGGGATTGCCACTGTCAGCACCCTGATGCCACGAGTCGCCAACAATTCCAAATGCCGTACTTGATCTGCACGCCACAACAAACGCCATTACCGTTTGAGGCGTGGACGACTATGAGCTTGAGGTCTTACCGGATGGTTCGCAAAGGTATTCCACTCCCCTGCGCGGGATCGACGTACTCGACAACCAAAATCTGAACAAAGGTTCGGCATTCCCGCTCGCCGAACGTGAAGCCTTGGGCCTAACCGGCCTTCTTGGCCCGGCAGTTGTGCCGCTGCCTGCTCAGGTCGCTCGCCATCGCGAGCAACTGGCGAGCATGGAACCGCTTGCCAAGTACGAACATCTCAGTGCACTCCAACTCGTCAACCTGACGTTGTACTACGCGGTGCTCAACGACGATCTCGAGGGCCTCATGCCCATCGTTTACACCCCGACTGTCGGTCTGGCATGCGAGAGATTCGGACATGTGGTTCGGCGCGCATGCGGCTTGTACATACCGATCACTTATCGCGATCGCATTCGCGACATCTTGCGCAACTGGCCCGAGAAGCACGTTCGTTTCAGTGTGGTGACTGACGGATCTCGGGTTCTGGGACTTGGTGACCTTGGTGCGAACGGGATGGGCATCCCGGTCGGCAAACTTAGTCTGTACACCGCGGTGGCGGGGGTTCCTCCGAGGCTGACGTTGCCAATCACTTTGGACGTAGGCACCGACAACGTCGTCTTACGCAACGACCCGACGTACCCGGGCCTAAATCAAGCAAGGGTAACTGGACCTGAATATGACTCATTCATCGATGAGTTCGTCGCGGCGTTTACCGATGTGTTCCCTGGCGCATGCATTCAATGGGAAGACTTCAATGTCAAGCACGCCGAACCGATCTTGACGCGGTTCATGAACAAAGTCTGCACCTTTAACGATGACATCCAGGGAACGGCTGCCACCGCGGTTGCCGGACTATATGCAGCAGCACGCGCTAAGAAGCAGACGATGGCTGATCAACGCATATTAATTCTGGGTGCTGGATCTGCTGGCGTTGGCATCGCAGAGTTGTTCAGTCTTGCAGTGCAGGCCGAGGGATACAGCGAAGCAGATGCACAATCGCGTATTCGCTTGTTTGACGTTGACGGACTAATCACCACGTCGAGATCGAATCTCGAACCCTTCCAAATGCGGTTCGCTGTCGACAGTCCTGAACAAACAAGCTTCGTCGAGGAAATTCGCGAATTCGCGCCAACGGGAATCATTGGCGTATCGACGGTTGGCGGTGCCTTTGATGCATCAGTCTTGTCGGCAATGTGCGAAGTCCAGGAACGGCCGATCATTTTCCCGTACTCGAATCCCACTTCGCACTCAGAGACAACAGCCGAAGCCGCCTACACAGCAAGCAACGGCTCCGCGTTGTTTGCCAGCGGTTCGCCATTTCCCGAGGTCAAGGTCAATGGGCGTTTTGTTATGCCCTCGCAGGGGAACAACGTCTACATATTTCCCGCAATTGGACTCGCACTGTTAGCTACCCGGGCACGACGGGTTACTGAACACATGTTTCTGATTGCAGCGCAGACGTTGGCTGACCAAGTATCGGAGGCAGAACTCGCAGACGGATTGCTGTACCCAGCGCGTAGTCGCATCGCCGAATCGGCCAATGCGCTGGCAACTGCCCTTGCCACCTACATTTTCGATCAGGGGCACGCCCGCGTTGAACGCCCCGACGACATCGAGGCGTTCGTTGAGTCGCATCGCTACTCGCCCAGCTACCTTCCGGTCGTTCCCAGCTAGCCATCACCCGAATGCCTCGTTGTCTGCTAGCTCACATTGCATAGTGGTTGAAGCGCCGACGATTGGGGCATCACCTTGGTGAGACTTCAAGAGGAAGGTGTCCATCATGACAACCGCAACTATGACCGCAGCGCTTTCGACGCTGTACTTCGGCATTCCGCTCTGGGGCTGGATCTGCGCAGCAATCGCGCTTATCGCGCTGCTAATTCTGCTGATCGCCGTATCGAGTTCTTCGCGCAAGCGCAGTCGTTGGGATCGTTCCTACGACATCCGCAAGGCCGACGCCCGTTGGTTCGCTGACTCGCTGACCTTGGCAGTCGCTGACCGCACCAAGAGCGATGGCGAATTGATGCGCACCTGGAGCGACGGTGTCCCGCGTATGTCAACGCTGAGCCAGCAACTGTACGAATTGTCGACCCTGGCTCCGTCTAACAACCGCGCACGCAAACCACGCGAACTCAGCGTCGCAGTCGACAGCCTTCGGCAGGCACTCGACGCCGACGTCCGCCTCCGCACCCGCGGTTACGGTCCAGGCCAAGACGCGATGATCGCCGAATCCGCGATGATCGTCGGCCAGCGTCGCCGGGACTTGGACATGGTTCTCGCCTCGCAGCGCGCATAACCTCCGCGGCACGGCCGCATAGTGACCCCTTCAGCCAGGCTGAGGGGGTCACTTCGACTTAGACGGTGAAGAGTTCAGCTGCAGATTCGTACAACACTTTGCGCAGCCAATCGTCACCAAGATTCAATCGGGCAAGCGAATCGATCTGGTGTGCATATTGATACGGAATACTCGGGTAGTCCGAACCAAACAACACATCGCCGCGAAGCCCAGCATCGCGTAGTCGAGTCATCAGGGTCGACGGAAACGGCGCTGACCTTTCCATGAAGTCCGTGAATGCCATGGCCGTATCTAATCGAACGTTGGCGTACTTTTCGGTCATCGCTAAAAACGGCTCGTACTCGGGAGCCCCCATGTGCGCGATGATCACTTGCAGGTGCGGAAAGCGGGCGATGACATCACCAATCGGCTCCGGCCCGGTGAACGGTCCGGGCACGGGACTAGACGCGCAATGCGTAACAACCGGGACCTGCGCATCGGCCAACATCGCCCACACGTCGTCGAGCAACTCATCACGCGGGTCAAACTGACCGACTTCCAAATGCACCTTGAAGACTCGCGCGCCTGAAGCCAGCGCCTGCGCCACATAAGTCGCCGCATCATCCTCGGGATAGAACGTGGCGGAATGCAGGCAGTCGGGCGTTGCAGCTGCGAATTGGGCAGCCCAGTCGTTGAGCCACTGCGCCATGTCAGGTTTGTGCGCATACAACAGCGAGGTGAATTTTCGAACCCGCCATAAACGCAACTGCTCAACCCTTGCCGCCTCGTCGTGGCGATACTCAATCGGCCAGCGCCTTCCGTATACGACTTCAGATTTGTCGAACACTGACCAAACGGCCTGCATCACTGGTTCTGGCATGAAGTGCGAGTGCACATCAATCAATCCGGGAATCCCGAGCTGCTCGATGAAAGGCACAATGCCGTCGTCGTGAGTTGGTCCGTTCGTCATGATTCCGAGAAGCGGCCTTTTGCTCGCCGCCCTGCTTCGCGTGCAACTTCACGTTTAGCGTCGCGTTCGGCAATCGCCTGGCGCTTGTCGTAGGCCTTGCGACCTTTAGCCAGGGCGATCTCGACTTTCGCGTAGCCGTCCTTGAAGTACATCGACAACGGCACCAATGTCAGGCCGCCCTCTTTTGTCTTACCAATCAGCTTGGAGATCTCACTGCGATGTAACAGCAATTTGCGTGGTCGTCGCGGTTCATGGTTCGTCCAAGTGCCCGGGTCGTACTCCGGAATGTGCACTCCGTATAGCCAGACTTCGCCGTCCTTAACGACGCCGTATCCATCGACGAGGCTCGCACGACCAGCGCGCAGTGACTTGACCTCAGTCCCTACCAAAACCAAACCGGCCTCGAAGGTGTCTTCGATTGTGTAGTCGTGGCGAGCTTTGCGATTCTGAGCGACGAGCGAACGACCTTTTTCGCGGGCCATCGTCGATCAGCCCTCCAGTTCGCCTTATGCCTCGGAAATCTACCTAGACACGAAGATAACGGCGAACGGTCAGCCATGCTGCGCCGCCAGCCAAGATCACACCGGTCAAGAACACAATGATCATCACCTCGACGACAGCCTGCCACCCGACAAACGCGGTGAAACGGAAGGCTGGCTGCAGAATCTGGTCGACCAGGAATACCTTCTCGGCAGCTAACGCGCCAACCGCTAACAACCCACCAATTCCAGCTGCCACCACTGCTTCAAGGACGAAAGGTAATCGAATGTAGAAGTTGCTTGCGCCGACTAGCTTCATGATCCCTGTTGCATTTCGACGACTGTAGGCAGCCACCCGCATGGTGTTCACCACCAAGAGCACGGTCACGAGCAACATCGCGATCGCAATGCCGAGAGCGATCGCTTGCAGTCCCCCAAGCAGCTTGAAGAACTTCTCGAGCAGCTTGCGCTGATCTTGGACTTGTTCGACACCCGGCGAGGTCGCTACGGCCGCCGCCACCTGAGCAAAGTCCTCAGGGTTGGCAAGCTTGACGCGGAAAGACTCGGGAAGAGCATCCGCCGTGACGTTGTTGAGGATCGGCGAGTTCTTGAACTGCTGCTTGAAGTGATCGTAAGCCTGCTGCGAAGACTCGTAGTAGACGTCTTGAACCTTTGGTCCAAGCGCGACGATCTTGGCCTTGATTTCTGCCCGCTGAGCATCTGTAACCGGCCCACCTGGACATGCCTTGGGATCGGAAGCCTTGCCACACAAGAACACCGAAACCTCGACGCGGTCGTACCAATAGTCCTTCATCGCATCAACTTGCGCGCGCACCAACAGGCCCGTGCCGAATAGCGTCAGCGAAATTGCAACCGTCAGAATCACCGCGATAGTCATGGTCAAGTTACGGCGCAGCCCATGCCACATTTCGGCCAGTGCCAGCATTAGTCGTCTCATATCGCCGCCCCCTAACCCGCGTACCCGTAGACGCCACGCACTTGGTCTCGAACCATCCGGCCCGCGTCAAGCTCAACAACCCTCTTGCGCATTTGGTCGACGACTGCAGCGTCATGGGTAGCCATGATGACGGTGGTTCCCGTGCGGTTGATCCGGTCAAGCAATCGCATGATGTCCAATGACGTTGTCGGGTCGAGGTTGCCAGTCGGCTCATCCGCAATGATCAGCGGCGGTTTGTTGACGAATGCCCGAGCAATCGCCACCCGCTGTTGCTCACCACCGGATAGTTGCCCGGGACGACGCTGGCTGAGGTCAGCCAACCCGACGATTTCGAGGGCATCGGCGACGGCCGTTTTCACTTTTGCCCGAGGTTCGCCAATGACTTCAAGCGCGAAGGCGACGTTTTGTTCGACGTTCTTTTCGGGCAGTAGCCGAAAGTCCTGAAATACTGCTCCGATCTGGCGTCGGTACGCCGGAACCTTCCAGCGGCGAATCTTGGCGACGTCCTTGTCGTTAACGATCACTTTGCCGCTCGTTGCCTTTTCTTCACACAGGAGTAGGCGCAGGAAAGTCGACTTTCCTGAACCAGACGCCCCTACCAGGAAGACGAATTCGCCGCCGTCAATAGACAGGTCAATATCGGTGAGCGCCGCAGCATTTTTGCGTGCGTAACTCTTGCTCACACCTTCGAAACGGATCACGGGTTGTGGAGTCCTCGCCGGTCAGTCGGGCCGGGGGAATCGACCACACGAAAAGTCGTCATTTAGGCGACTTCATACCTAGCTCGCCCACCCTATGTTGCTCGGTCGAGATTGTCTGGCACTGGGTCACGGCGTGTAACTCGTCACTTGCCAATAGCTGTGGATAACTGCATTACTGCCTAAACAGAAGGCCGTTGATTTGCAGGCGGCGCCCGGAATGGCGCAGAACTTTCAGGGTCAGCTTGCCAGTGAGCGGACCAAATTGCGGCGTCCACAGCATGGATTGGTGGCCGTTGAGTATGAATATTCCGACCAAACGCTTGCCGACGAATACCTGAACAGCGCCCTTCGCGCCGGGGTTGGCCAGCGAAATCCCGATCTGGCGTGCGGTCACCGATCTGACGCCTGCCAGTGCAGCCCCTGCAACGATGCGAGTCGCGTACGGGCCAAGCGCGGACTTGACCTTGACCCGGCGCCAGCCGTGACCAAGCGTGAGCGCGTTGTCATCCATCCAGCGCGTCACACATCGCTGATCGCTGGGTGCAGATGACGTGTTCGTCGAATCGACCGCGACAACAGATACACAGACTGTTTGACCTTGCGGAATCGGCAAGTCGATGCCACCCGATCCGGCCACGACAGTCGTAGCCGTCGAACCCGCTTGCACTGGACCTGCCCTGGTCACAGTCAGAAGTGAGTGGTCAATCGGCGTGCCGCCGTTCGCCGGGCTTGCCCCCCAGGAGACCGCAATTCGTGCTGCGCCAACTATCGCCGCGCTGCCAAAATCACGACCTGCTGCCACCGGCGCAACTAGTGAAACGTTGGGCGCTCCCGCAGGAGCCGGAGTCGGGTTTGGCGTCAACGTGGGAG
>JAHEXM010000100.1 GCA_023252115.1 Micrococcales bacterium
TTGCGGACTGTGGAGTCGCCAAACGCATCACATTCAGGACGGCCAGTCCAGGAAACACTGCCACGAACATCGCTGGCAGAATCGCGAAGTACTTGGCGACGTCGTTCGCGATTGAAAACGTCGTCAACGAACCGCGGGTAATCAGCAGCTGCTTCCCAATCTCAACAATGTCAATGAGCTTGGTTGGATTCGAATCCAGATCAACCATGTTGCCTGCTTCTTTGGCAGCGGATGTTCCGGTCGACATCGCGACACCTACATCGGCTTGCGCAAGTGCCGGCGCATCATTTGTACCGTCGCCTGTCATCGCGACCAAGCGGCCGTCGGCCTGCTCCTTCTTGATGAGTTCCATTTTGTCTTCTGGTGTCGCCTCAGCCAAGAAGTCATCAACACCAGCCTCATCGGCGATCGCCTTGGCTGTCAAGGGATTGTCACCGGTGATCATGACGGTCCTGATGCCCATGCGGCGCAGTTCGGCGAAGCGTTCGCGGATGCCGTCTTTAACAATGTCTTTCAAACTCACGACACCCAAAACCGCGCCATTTTCGGCAACAACCAGCGGCGTGGAACCTTGCGCTGAGACCTTGTCGACCGTGTCCTTGACATATGGGGGGACAACGCCTCCCTGCTCTTCGACCCACGCAAAGACAGCCGACGAAGCACCCTTGCGAATCTTGCGGTCGTCCAAATCAACACCGCTCATCCGCGTTTGCGCTGTGAATTCGATCCACAAAGCCTGCTTGAGTTCCGCCGTTGAACGCTCACGTAGTCCGAACTCGTTTTTGCACAGCACCACGATGGAACGACCCTCAGGAGTTTCGTCGCTGAGCGAAGCGAGTTGAGCAACATCAGCAAAGTGTTCCTTCTCGACCCCGACCGCGGGAATGAGTTCCGACGCTTGCCGGTTTCCCAGCGTGATCGTGCCGGTCTTGTCCAGCAGCAGTGTTGCAACGTCACCGGCAGCTTCGACCGCGCGACCGCTCATCGCCAATACGTTGCGCTGAACCAGTCGGTCCATCCCGGCAATTCCAATTGCGCTCAACAGGGCACCGATGGTTGTCGGAATCAAGCACACAATCAGCGCGATCAGCACAATGGCTGTTTGCGGCGAATCCGAAAAGTCAGCCATAGGCGCCAATGCAACGACAGCCACAACGAAAACGATGGTCATAGATGACAAAAGGATCGACAAAGCGATTTCGTTTGGCGTCTTGCGTCGATTGGAGCCTTCGACTAATGCAATCATTCGGTCGATGAATGTCTGGCCAGCTTCGACGGTGATACGCACGACAATCTGATCGCTCAAGACTTTGGTGCCGCCCGTGACTGCACTTCGATCACCGCCGCTTTCGCGTACGACGGGCGCTGATTCACCGGTTATCGCAGATTCATCGATGCTAGCGACCCCTTCGATGATGTCGCCATCACCGGGGATGACGTCACCCGCTTCACAAACAACCACGTCTCCCACAACGAGATCGGCACCGGCAACTTGCGTTTCTGTGCCATCAGGGTTTCGCCGGCGGGCCATAGTGCTAGTGCGCGTCGCACGCAACGTTGCCGCCTGAGCTCGCCCTCGCCCCTCGGCGACCGCATCAGCCAAGTTCGCGAAGATCACCGTTAGCCATAGCCACACAGCAATAGCCCATCCGAACACCGATGGGTCCACGATGGCGAACAACGTCGTCATGATTGCGCCGATGTACACCACAAACATCACGGGTGACTTCAGCATGAAGCGCGGATCGAGCTTCACCAGAGCCTGGGGCAGTTCGGTAACGAGAACTTTTGGCGAGAACGACCCCGACGTGATGCGGCTTTCGTGCGGCGCCTTGTGTGATGCCTTGGTTGCAGTACTCATTACAGACCCTCCGCCAATGGACCGAGCGCAAGAGCCGGGAAGTAGGTAAGCCCGGCAAGGATGAGAGTGACGCCGATGAGTAGCAGTACAAACTGCGGTCGATGTGTGGGAAGCGTTCCGGCTGTCGCAGGAACCTTTCGCTGTTTTGCCAACGACCCGGCCAGCGCGAGAACAAACACGATCGGCAACAAGCGTCCGAGGAACATGGCAGCGGCACCAGTGATGTTGTAAAAGTTTGTGTTACCGGTCAGACCAGCAAACGCCGATCCGTTGTTGTTTGCCTGCGAAGTGAACGCGTAGAGAACTTCGCTGAGTCCGTGCGGACCAGGGTTCAAAATCGAAGACCGTCCGGTTGCTGTCGATAGCGCAATCGCAGTGAACGCCAAAGCAAGTATCGGTGTGATGAGCACGTACAGCGCGGCCATTTTCATCTGTTGGCCGCCGATCTTCTTGCCCAAGTACTCCGGCGTACGACCGACCATTAGACCTGCGACGAAGACGGTAATGATCGCCAGGATCAGCATTCCGTATAGGCCCGAGCCTGTGCCTCCGGGTGCCACCTCGCCTAACCCCATGTTGATGATTGCCATCATTCCGCCGAGTGGGGTGAACGAGTCATGCATAGAGTTGACCGAACCGGTTGATGTGACTGTTGTGCTGACTTCGAACAGCGATGACATAGGGACGCCGAAACGTACTTCCTTCCCCTCCATCGCCGCACCCGCTGCTTGTAGCGCGGTTCCGGAATGTGCGCTTTCAAAGCCGATCGATGCAGCTACTGAGGCAGCCCAAATTGCGGCCATCGCTCCCAGAATGGCGAAGCCCTGTCGGGTATCACCGACGAGCCGGCCAAAGGTACGCGGGAGGCTGAATGGAATTACTAACAGCATGAAGATCTCGAGGAGGTTGGTAAATGGTGTAGGACTCTCATACGGGTGCGACGAGTTCGCGTTGAAAAATCCTCCGCCGTTGGTGCCAAGTTCCTTAATTGCCTCTTGCGATGCAACTGGGCCCATAGGCAGGCTCTGAGATCCACCAGCGATCGTATGAATGGTGGGGTCGGCTGCGAGATTTTGAATGAGGCCACTGGCGATCAGAACGACTGCGCCGATGCAGGCCATCGGCAAAAGGATGCGAAACGTGCACCGAACGAGGTCAACCCAGAAGTTTCCGACCCGGTCAGTGCCAACGCGTGAGAAGCCGCGAATCAATGCAACGACAACCGCAATGCCTACAGCGGCAGAGAGGAAGTTCTGTACCGCCAAGCCAGCCATCTGAGCCAAATAGCTCATCGTGGACTCGCCTGAGTAGTTCTGCCAGTTGGTGTTGGTTACAAAGCTGACGGCCGTGTTGAAGGCGAGCAGAGGGTTGACGTTGCTCATGCCTTCGCTCCACGGCAGGTATGCCTGGAAGCGAAGGATGCCGTAGAGCGCCACAACCGAGACGACCGAGAAGATCAGCACCGATCGCAGGTACACCGGCCAACGTTGGTCGGCGTCGGCGTCAACGCCGATCAGCCGGTAGATGCCCTTTTCGACGCGAAGGTGCCTGGTCGACTGGAACATCCGAGCCATGTAGTCGCCCAACGGTACGTGGGCTGCGGCAAGTACAACAACCAAAGCAAATATTTGCAGGGCTGCTGCTAACCACCCGGTCATCTAGAACTTCTCGGGACGTATCAGGGTGTACACCAGGTACACCAATATGAGCAGCGCGACGACAAGACCAAGGATGGATTCCCATGACATCGCGATCACAACCGCTCTGAGCCGCGCGCAACAAGGAACGTGATCACGGCAAGCACAATGAGGATTCCAAGTACGAGTAGGTCAGCCATGGGTCCTTCCTATGCCTTGCACCGACGAACTTCAATGTGTCTTTATGTGTTCTTAACGGTGAGTTCGAAAATATTTACGAGCTACGTACGGTCACCTGTGTCGGAATCGAGATCACCATCGTCAAACCACCGCCCGGCGTATCTTCGGCATCGAGGGTTGCACCGACAACTTCGGCTAGGCCACGTGCAACAGCCAGCCCAAGGCCGACGCCGCCAGCTTCAGGCGTTGTATTGAGGCGGTTGAAGGGCTCAAAGATCGACTCCTTCTGATCTTCGGGTACGCCTGGCCCACGGTCAATTACGCGGATTTCGATCCGATCACCTTTTGCTTCTGGGACACAATCAGCACTGACTCGGGGCGGTTGCCCAGCTGGACTGTGTTGCACAGCGTTTTCGATGACATTCACCAGTACTCGTTCGAGCAATCCCTGGTCAGTGGTAACGAGAGGTAGATCCTCTGGGACTTCATCGATGACACTTCCATCGGGAAGGTCTCCCAGGACCTTTTGAACAAGTTCGTCGACGACGGCCGGCGCAAAAACCGGTCGCAACGCACCCGTCTGAAGTCGGGTCATGTCGAGGAGGTTCGCCACAAGTGCAATGAGGCGATCCGTCGAGTCTTCAGCAGATTCGAGCAATTCGATTTGATCGCCGGCAGGAATGTCTAATGACGGATCCCTCAGCGTGGCGAGTGCTGCCTTGATTCCAGCCAGCGGAGTCCGGAGATCGTGTGATATCGCTGCCAACAGGGTGTTTCGGATTGCCTCGGATTCACGAAGGCGGGCAGCATCCGCAGCTCGCGCGCCAAGTCGATCACGTTCTAGAACCGCAGCGGTTTGCCCAGCAAAGGCGGCCAGGATCCGCCGATCGGAGTTCGACAATGGCTTGCCGTTGAGTGCCAACACCAGTCCTGGTCCAGCCTCTGTCGTGACGTCAGCCAATTCCGGAGACGTGGGAGGTGAACTGCCTACCGCCTCAACAACCGTGACGGACTCACGGCCAGTTGTTCCGACCGCATGCCGTTCAAAGAGAGCAGCGCTCTGCATTCCGAACGTGTCCTGGGCTTGTTCGAGCAGCCCTTTCAATGCATCCTTGCGACCAAGAACGCCGGCCGAGAGTGCTGCCAGAACATCGGCCTCAGCGCGACGCTTCGCCCCTTCGGCGGCAATCGCGGCGCTGCGATTGACGACAACCGAGATGGTGATCCCCACTGCCGCGAACAAAACAATTGCCAACCGGTTTTCGACATCGTTAATCCGAAACGAACCGTAAGGCTGTGTGAAGTAATAGTCGGCAAGGGCGGCAGAGAATGCAGACGCAATAAGCGCCGGAACAAGGCCGCCCACCAAAGCGCTGGCTATTACACCGAAAACAAACGCGACAAGGGCCACCGAGAAATAGACATGTTCGCGAACGGTGAGCAGCAGCAGTGTGGTGAGAATGGGCAACGCGAGTGCGAGCAGGCCCCCCACGATCAAGCGTTGATGCGGCAGCGCTGATCGATGCGCTGTGCCGAGTACGAAATGCGAGGCGCTTTCGTGCGTGACGACCTGGACGTCGATATCGCCAGAATCGCGAACCACCAAGTCAGCCGTGCTCGGGCGGATTGCCGTGCTGATTCTTCCGCGACGTGATTCACCGACGACTATCCGCGTGCCATTGACCGAACGCGCGAACTCAAGAATGGTCGCTGCGATGTTGTCCCCGACAACCGTGTGGAAGCTCCCACCAAGCTCTTCAGTCAGCTGGCGCTGCTCAGCTAGTCGTTGGGGGCTAGCTCCAGCTGTTCCATCACCGCGTACGACATGAACGGCGACTAGGTCGCGGCCTTCGCTACGGCCTGCAACTACAGCTCCTCTGCGTAAAAGAGTCTGCCCTTCAGCACCTCCCGTGAGTGCAACAACGATGCGTTGTCGGGCGGGCCAAGTCTCTTCGATTTCGTGTTCGGCACGGTATTTCTCTAGACCTTCATCAACTCGATCCGCAAGCCAAAGGAGAGCGAGTTCACGAAGAGCGGTCAGATTCCCGACGCGAAAGTAGTTGCCCATGGCTGCATCGACTTTGTCGGTTGCATAAACGTTGCCGTGGGCCAACCGACGACGCAACGCCTGAGGGCTCATATCTTTGAGTTCAATCTGATCGGCTTGTCGAACGACTGAATCCGGAACTGTCTCTTGCTGCTTGATGCCGGTGATTGATTCAACGACGTCGTTTAGCGACTCAAGGTGCTGGATGTTGACGGTGGTGATGACGTCGATGCCTGCTTCTAGAAGTTCTTCTACGTCTTCCCAACGCTTCGTGTTTCGCGATCCCGACACATTGGTGTGAGCCAACTCATCGACAAGCACCACCTTTGGGTGGCGTGCGATCACCGCATCAACATCCATTTCGGTGAACGGCGAACCGCGGTAGATGATCTCGCGTCGCGGGATGACCTCTAGTCCGGCAAGCAGTTCGGCTGTGTGCTCGCGCCCGTGGGTCTCAACGAGTCCAACCACAATGTCCGTGCCTCGTTCAAGCCGGCGGTGCGCCTCGCCCAACATTGCATATGTTTTACCCACGCCCGGGGCAGCGCCGAGATACACGCGCAACTGACCTCGGGGCATGTGTTAGCTCTCTTCGTATCGCACGGACGCTGGGCTAGACGCGGGTAGCTGCGCGGTCAGCGAGGGTAAGTCCGGCTAAACGAAGCAAATACCGGGGCTGACGACGCAGCACGTTCAGATCGGTGCGATCCGCGCCAGCTCCAGGGATGATTCCGTTACTAGTGAACTGCCAAATGATCGGATCTTGAAAGCGCGAGACTTTTTGCGGCCGTCGCATTCCTCGTCCGTATTCCGCCTGCCATAGCGGGAACTTCTTGAAACGCAGAGTCGGCTTCA
>JAHEXM010000101.1 GCA_023252115.1 Micrococcales bacterium
TTGATTGAAGAAGCCGACCTTTACGAACAGGTGCAACTGCACGCGACGCTCGCCACCGCACTTGGCCTTGATATGCCGACCATCGAAACAGATTCAACCCTCTTCGCCAGCTAGGTCCTCGCCCCGCAATTAGCCGACGAATACTGGATCCGCCAAAGAGATGTACTCCCGGCGCTCACCACGAACAACGAGGACAGGGCAGTGAGCATGGGCTACACACTGCTGACTCACTGAGCCAATGATTGCGCCGACCACCGGACCATGACCTCGACTCCCGATCACCAATAAATCGGCATTGGCCGACTCGTCAATGAGTATCCGCGCCGCGCTCCCGCTCACCACCTCGGAGTCAACCTTTTCCGCGAAGTCCGGCCCAAATACTTCGCTCAGTAGCTCTTTGAGTTTTGTGTTGGCGGCTTGTTCAATAGCGCTTAACGGTAGCGGGACGGCCATCATGCTGATCGGCACGCTAGTCGTCATCACTACCCGCAGATTTGCTCCGAGATTCCTAGCTTCAGCTCGGGCCGCAATCAAGATGTCGCGACTCTCAGTCGAGGAGTCGACTCCAGCAAGTACAAGTTTTTGAATGTCGGTTCGATTCAAGTTGGCGTTCATGACTGCCCCTTCTTCCGTTCACTCGGCACCCTGCGAACGCATATTTCGCTAGTGCAACTAAATTATTTCGTGATCGAGGATCCCCCGACACTGCCGTCGGTCACATCTTGAAGCGCATGACACCACTGTCTGCAAATCCCATCGAATACGATGCAAAAAGCGCCCTTTGCCGGTTTAGGTCGTATTCGATGTGGTTTGCGGAGTTGCGGTCCTATTACTACTGCGGTGGCGCGTAGACGAAGCCGTTCTTTTGGGTGGACAACAGGTCATTGATAGTTGGATCGTTCGCGCCCTGCCACGGCCACATTTTGGAAGTCGGTTTCCACCCGTCCGGTGCTTGCGGAATGTTTGGGTAAACCTCGCCATGTTTCGCTTCCCACAACGACCAAATGCGGTCCAGGTTCGCGTGGAGTAGGTAGAAGACCGGATCGTTCGGCGACGTGTTGAAGGCAACCGACCCCATGTGTGAACCGGTCGCTGAGTGCCACATTCCGGCCGCCCAAATGTGCACGATGTTGTGAAACTTGTGCGTGGTTCCGGCGGGTTGCGTCACGTTAATACTTCCGTTTTGGCAAGCCTCGGTCGAACCCGTGGCCCAGCCCTCCAATGCATTTCGGAATGACTTCGAGGTGTCAGCTGAAGCTTCCCAAGGTGCGACGTCGTAGTCCGGCAGATTCAAAAGATTCGTTACATCCTGCTGCGTAGGAAGGGCAGCGCCGTTGGGCATGTTCATTGCCGTGTTTCCGGTGCCCATCTCCATTGAGCCGAAGTTGCGCTCGATGTAGGGCGTTTGGATGATCGGTTCATCAGCAAGTTTCGGCGGGACCATTGTGGTCATGTGCAAGCTCTTGGGATTGACCGTGTGACTGCCGTTTTTGGTGGCACCGAGATTCGAGTTGTCGAATTGGGTAATTGTCCACTTGCCCTTGGCAAACGGTCCATCCGTCACGGCGTAGTCCTGTTTGGGGTCGCCGTTGCCGCCCATGAAGTCCGACGAGAAGGTTGCCTTCGTGCTTGCCGGATCGGCGAAGTCCCAATACGGCACTGTCAAGTTTGGGTTTCCGCTCACTTGCTGCAATTTTGATTCGAGCTCGAGTTGGAATTGGCGGTGCCACGGTAAGAAGGTCAGCGAGTTGTGCGCCGGAGATGCAATGTGCTGTGCATCCAGCGTCCACCCGTTAGTGCACGAAAAACTTTGCAAGTGCGTTTTGACAAACGAGTCCCACAGACTGCCTGTCTGACCAGTGGGGTCAGGTGTGGCTTTCATTTTCAGCACAGCGTTGACGAAGTCTGACTTTTCCGTGGCAGTCAGGTCTTTGACGTCTTTGTGCACCCGCATGTTGGCCCCCGCAGCCTTAGTCGGCGATGAACCAGGCGCGTTGGTTGCTGAGTCGGCAGTATTTGCGCAGCCGGCCATGGCCAACGCGACGGCAAGTGCTGCACTAGCCAGAATTGCCGATCTGGTGACTCTCATAAATTGACCCCTGAGGTGAGTGGCCTGCCGTCTGCAAGATCCAGATATACATCAGGTTTGCCAATGTTGCGCGTCGGAACTCAGTGCCGGTGGAATTGCTGGTTGGCGCCTTCTTGTCCCTTTTCCACAACTTCCCACACTTCTGTGTCCCCTTGCGGAGTGGTGAAAATGTCGAACATCACGGCATTTCCTTTTCCGGAATTGACGCCGGTCATATTTCTTCCTGGTGGCATCCAGTAGCACTGACCCGCGTTAGCAACTTGCGGCTTCGCGCCCTCGAGATACAAAGTCATTTGACCCTTATGCACGCACGTCGTTCCACCTTCAGGATGCTGGTGGATCGGAGCTCGCGTTCCTTCCGCCCGAATCGTTTTGAAGACTTCAATTTCATTGCCGTTGCCTGGGAACGCATTTACCTGCCGCGTATCCGAAATGGACTCACTGGCCCTCTCCGGCGGAATCTTCCCGTTAATCGTCGTCACGTTCTCAGGTAGATGACTATGCGTCGGGCTGGCACTAGGGCTTTGTTGTTGACTGGCGTTGCTTGCTCCGGAGGTGCAGCCAGACAACAGAAGGATCCCAACACCTGCGGACGCACTACCCAGGGCAATCGCTCGCCTCATCTATCTCTCCTCGGCTTTGGCAGACCAAACGAATTATCGAAACCTTATTTCGGAAATCGAGGGTTTTCCTGGCGAGAGATCAACAATTCGAAGATCGGTTGAGTACTACCACTTAGGGATGAACACAAACGGCGCCGATGCGGGCCCAGTTCCCACACTGTTGGTGGCCGTAGCCGTAATCGAGTAAGTCGTACCGGACACCGCGTTGGTCAAGTTACATGTTGTGGCTGGCGGTGTTACGCCCGTGGATTTGCACGTCAAGAGTGGCTTTCCCTTGGAGTCTGCCGCAGTGGCGGTGTAGGTCGTGATCGGCGCAGTCCCCTGGCTGGCGGGCGCAACCCATGTCACAACCAGCGTCCCTTTGACTCCTTGAGTTGCCGAAACCTTCGTTGGCGCCCCAGGCGGTGCTGGCGCAACTGGCGTAACCAATACCGGTGGACTAGATGGGACGCTGGCGCCCTTGATATTGGACGCGGTGACAGTCACCGAGTACTGCGTCCCATTGGTCATCTTGGTGAGCTCGCACTTGGTTGCATCTGGCGCGGATGTCGAGCACGTGACGGTCGGCTGTCCAGTGGCGGACCCTGTCGCCGTGTAACCAGTGATGGGCGAACCACCGGTGTCGGTCGGAGCCGTCCACGAAACGCTAGCCGTGGCGTCGCCCGCAGCCGCCGCAACATTGGTCGGCGCCCCGGGAACTGTTACGACAGTTGAGGGTGAGCCAAAGACTTCCGCGACGTATTGCACAACTGTCGTGTCGTACTTCTGGAACGAACCGGCGACCGCGATGTTTCCAGATGACGTAAGGCCGAGGTCGTTCGCGTTGCTCGCAAGACCAGTGCCGGTTTGCGTGAAAGCCTTGTCGAGCGAACCGTCAGTATTGAGGCGGGCCAGATAGGGCATCGCGGTGGTGTCATAAGCAGTGAAGTCGCCACCAACAACGACTTTTCCATCCTTTTGTACCGACAAGGCTTTGACGGCAGCGTCAGAACTTGGGTTGGTCAAACCAGAACCGACCGGTGCGAACGATTTGTCGACAGTGCCATCGGCATTGAGTCGCGCAACCTGAGGTTCGTTCAACCCATCGTATGACTTAAACCATCCACCAATAACGAGTTTTCCGTCGCTTTGTTGCTCGACATCGTCAACGTATCCGTCGCTAGCCAAAGGGGCTACGCCCGATGCAAATGCAGGGTCGAGTGTGCCGTCTGAATTTATTCGAGCCAGATTTGAACGTGGACTACTGAAGTCGCCGCCCACGACTACTTGACCGTCGGCTTGAACCCCGATGCCTTTGATGTAACCGTTGAAGCCGGCGCTTTGGAAAGTCTTGTCCACCGATCCGTCCGAGTTAAGTCGCAACAAATATGCAGGAGAGGAGTCAGTCTTGTTGAAAAGGCCACCCAACAGGATCTTTCCATCAGACTGCACTTTGATTGACCAGATCTGCGCAGCGCCGCCGTTCCACGCGAGCGGGGGCGGGTTGAAGGCAGTGTCGGGTTTCCCGTCGACATCTAGTCTGATGATTCCGGTGATCGCAGTCTGGTTGTACTGAGTGAACTCGCCACCTGCCAGAACCTTGCCATCGGACTGAACCGCAAGCGCCCTCACGCGAGCATTGAGCCCCTTACCGGTCGGATTGAACTTGGTGTCGAGAGAGCCATCACTATTGAGCCGTGCCAGGTAGTTAACGTTATTTGTCTTGTTGTAGGACGTGAAGCGACCGCCAACCATCACCTTGTCACCGCTAGCACCGCCGGCGATTGTGGCAACTGCGTCGACGGGTGCGTTTAGTCCACTACCAACTGGCAGGAAGTTCGGATTGAGTGAACCGGCAGGAACCGTCTTGTTCACTTGCTGGTTTGGCGCCGGGTTCTGAGCCGAGTTCGATGTCGCACTTCCGCATCCGCTGACGAGAGCAGTTGTCGCGAGGACAGTTCCTACACCGACTGCAATGGCCAGGCGGTTGAAGCGTGGCGTTGCTATCGAACCCATCATGCGCTCCCACGTTGGCGGTTTTCTCGATCTTGGTTTCAGTGCAAGCTATTGGGTTCGGCTGACTGAAAACAAGCGGAGCACACTCGATTGCCTCGTCCAAACGTCGGTTCTTGCCGATTCTCCCCTTCTCGCATCGCCCGTTGGATAGCCAAGAGAAGCTTCAGCTTGCCAACGTGCATTAGCGTCGTCGCCATGTCGAAAAGCCGTCGCTTGAGCGCGCGACTAGCCGCTGGGTCCGCAATCCTCGTTGCCGCGGTCGCCACTGTCACGTCATGTGGGCAAGTCACTAATTCGGCCACCGACGGGCCTCAGTCACCCGCGTTCCCACCGACTGCCAACAGCACGGCAGGCAAGTCCAATGCCCAATCAGCTCCAGTTGCCCCAACCGTCGCGGTAGGGAGCAGTCCTGGCGAGGTCGCGGCGGCCGGCCCAGGATTGCCAAATGTCGGCAATGTGTACGTCACTAACAGTGGATCAAACACCGTCTCGGTGATCGACCAGTCTGGAGTCGTTAGCTCGACAATTAAGGTTGGTGCTCGGCCGACAGGTATCGCAGTTGCCGGTTCCGGGATTCCCAATGCAGGCAGTATCTATGTATCGAACTTCAACGACTCAACGGTGTCAATCATCAATGCTGCGGGAACAGTCACGTCAACGGTGAATGTCGGCGTCGCCCCGGTTGGCATCGCCGTTGCGCCAAAAGGTACCAAGAACGCGGGCAATGCATATGTAACAAACTCGAATGCCGGAACCGTTTCGGTCATCAATCCTAAGGGTGTGGTCACCGGAACAATTTCGGTTGGCAGTGGCGGCTGGGGTCCCTATGGCGTTGCAGTGGCGGGCGCCGGACTGCCTACAGCGGGCACTGTTTATGTGACGAACTACAACGACGGAACGTTGTCGACCATCGATACCAATGGCACCGTCACCGGCACGATAAAGGTTGGCTACTCCGCTTACGGAGTAGCAGTTGCCGGTGCGGGAACCGCTAATGCGGGCACGGTCTACGTCTCGGCTGCAGAAGCTGCAACTGTCACCACAGTCTCACCTGCAGGCGCAGTGGTCGGCACAACAACCGTTCCGTCTGGACCGTATGGGCTTGTCGTGTCTGGCCCAACCACCACAAATGCTGGAACGGTTCTTGTGACTGGGCGTGGGAATGGACTACTAACGACAATCTCGCCAGCTGGCATTGTGGGCACACTGGCAGCTGTTGGATCGTCGCCGCTCAGTGTTGCGGTCGCCGAGGCTCCCACAGCTAACGCCAGCAACATCTATGTCGCGAACTATGGGTCGAACAACGTCTCCGTTATCGGCGGTTTGACCATCACTGTTTCAACTGCTGGCACTGGTCACCAATACCTTGTTGTCTCGGGCACAACTTTCGGCGTACAACCGGGCCAGAGCGTGTATCTGTGGGTGGCGGCGCCAGGTGGGAAGCCCGCTTACGTCATGGCAGTCACAACGAGCAAGTCAGGTGCCTTCACGTTCAATCACCCCAACGGCGGCACCGTGCTTGGCCCACCAGGCACTTACTCGATCAGTGTGACAAGCGCTGCTGACCTTAAGTCACTGCTCGGCACCGGGACCTATGTATTTGGCGGATAAATCTTCGGACTTTGCCCGAAGCAAACCACTAGCAATGTGGCACGATCCGACCATGGTGAGGTTCGGCAGCTGCGTGGTCGCTTGCCTCTCGATAGTTGCAATCACTGGTGGCGCATTTGTACCGGCAGCCCACGCCGGTAACTCCAAAGCAAACTTCAATTCGTGTCCCGGCAACGAATCACCATCCGCGGTTCCCGTGGCCCCTCACACGACGGCGCCGATGCGCACGCGGACCGGTTCTTTGACGCGGGTAGCC
>JAHEXM010000102.1:0-3629 GCA_023252115.1 Micrococcales bacterium
AGTGGAACCATCCGAATGACACGGGGTTCTTGAGTGCCACGGTTGATGAAGTGGGTGTACACCATGTGGATCTCGTCCACGCCGCCTTCCTCTTGGCCAGCAAGGAATGCGGGTATCAGCTCGTCAGCGATTGCTTTTGCATCGTCGTATTTAGGCTTATCTGTCATGCCAACCCACGAGTCTGCGATCGGACGATCGCGGAACTTGTAAAACGAGACGCCCTTCTTGCCAACGATGTAGGCCACGGGTGTGACGCCGCGCTCGCGCAGGTTCTTTGACAGTCGTTCGGCTTCTTTGATCGCATTTGACGAGTACGCGCCTGCCAAGCCACGGTCCGCCGTGATGATCAGAACTGCTGCGCGCTTCGGGTCCTCGTGCGGAGTCAGCAAAGGGTGGTCGACCTGTGCATGCGAAGCAGCAAGGGTTAATGCACGAGTCAGCGAACGGGCATATGGCTGGGTTGCTTTGACCGCCTCAGTGGCCTTGATGATCCGCGAAGCAGCGATAAGTTCCATCGCCCTCGTGATCTTCTTGGTCGATTCTGTGGCCTTGATCTTCTGCCGCAGAATTCGCTGCTGCGCACCCATGAGTTAGCTCGTCCCTGCTCTCTACTTGTCCGAGTCAGACTTGGACTTGCGAACCTTTTTGGTGACCTTGCCGTGTTCAATTTCTTCTTCCGGCAAAGCCTCCGGCTCAGCTTCGGCACCCAGCAATGTTCCGGCGCTGGTCGTGAAGGTCTGCTTGAACTCTGCGAGCGACGAATTCATGAGCGTCACAGTGTCATCAGACAATTCCCGAGTCTCGCGAATTGTTGTCATCACGCTTGAGCGCTCACGCGACATCCAATCGAGGAACTCGACCTCGAAACGACGCACGTCCTCAAGGGGAACATCGTCGAGACCGCCCGAGGTTCCGGACCAGATCGAAACGACTTCGCGCTCCATCGAGTACGGCGAGTACTGACCCTGCTTTAGCAACTCAACCATGCGACCGCCACGGTCAAGAGCCGCTTGCGAGGCTTTGTCCAAGTCAGAACCGAAAGCTGCGAATGCTTCGAGCTCGCGGAACTGAGCAAGGTCGAGGCGCAAGCGACCAGCAATCTTCTTCATCGCCTTTGGCTGCGCGGCACCACCAACACGTGAAACCGAGATACCGACGTTGATCGCGGGACGTACACCGGAGTTGAACAGGTCCGACTCCAAGAAGCACTGCCCGTCGGTGATGGAGATGACGTTGGTCGGGATGTAGGCCGAGACGTCATTCGCCTTCGTTTCCACGATCGGCAGGCCGGTCATCGAACCCGAACCCATGTCGTCGGAGAGCTTGGCGCAACGCTCGAGGAGCCGTGAGTGCAAGTAGAAGACGTCACCAGGGAAGGCCTCGCGACCTGGTGGACGACGAAGCAAAAGTGACACTGCACGGTAGGCCTCGGCTTGCTTGCTCAAGTCGTCGAAAACGATCAGCACGTGCTGGCCCTGGTACATCCAGTGCTGACCGATCGCTGAACCCGTGTAGGGAGCGAGGTACTTGAATCCAGCCGAGTCAGAGGCAGGTGCGGCGACAATCGTCGTGTATTCAAGAGCGCCGTACTGCTCAAGCGCACCGCGGACACCGGCAATGGTCGAGCCCTTTTGGCCAATTGCTACGTAGATGCACTTGACCTGCTTGGCAGGATCGCCCGAGTCCCAGTTCTCTTTCTGGTTCAGGATCGTGTCGAGTGCAAGTGCAGTCTTGCCGGTCTGCCGGTCACCAATGATCAACTGGCGCTGTCCGCGGCCGATTGCTGTCATTGCGTCGACGGCCTTGAGGCCGGTGAGCAACGGTTCGGTCACTGGCTGGCGCTGCATAACGCCGGGCGCCTGAGTCTCAAGCGGACGTGTCTCATCCGAGGCAATCGGGCCAAGGCCGTCGATCGGCGTGCCCAGTGGGTCAACGACACGGCCAAGGAAGCCGTCACCAACAGCCACCGAAAGGACTTTGCCGGTCCGGCGAACGAGTTGGCCTTCCTCAATGGCGGCAGCGTCACCCAACAGCACGCACCCGATCTCGCGCACGTCAAGGTTCAAAGCGAGGCCTTTGAGCCCACCTTCGAACTCAAGCAACTCGTTAGTCATCGCGGAGTGCAGGCCTTCGACGCGAGCAATACCGTCGCCCACCTGTACGACACGTCCGACTTCTTCGCGGGCGCTCTCAGGGCTGAACGATTCCACGTTCGCCTCAATGGCATCCCGAATCTCCGTGGGGGAGATTGTCAGCTCGGCCATGGCACCTTCTCTTCTTCTCGTCGTCCGTGTCCGTTGGACACGGTGGTCTGGTTGGTTGTGGTAGGTGTGGTTGGTCGTTAACCCGTCATCCTGCGACGAGCTTGTTCTAGCTTGGTCGAAATTGTTCCGTCAAAGACTTCGTCGCCAATTTGAACTTCGATGCCGCCAACCACACTTGGGTCGACGATGATGTTCAGCTCGATGTCGCGGCCATGAAGTTTGGCCAAAGCTTTTTGAAGTCGTTTCTGTTGAGCCGCCGAAAGGTCGATTGCGCTTCGCACAGTTGCGATGAGTTGACCACGGCGGCGTCCTGCGAGTTCGGATAGCGATGCAACGGCATCTTGAATTCGACGTCCACGCAGGTGGCTTGTTGTGTGTGCAAGCAACTCAATGGTGACGTCTTCGGCCTTGCCGTTCAACAGCGTCGTCACGATTCCCGACTTAACGTCGGGCGATGTTGCGGGGTCCGTCAACGCCATCTGCAAGTCAGCATTTGCATCGATGGCCCGTCCGAACCGGAAGAGTTCCTCCTCGACCTTGTCGAGTGACCCTTCGGTCTCGGCCGCCATCAGAATCAGCGTGACACCGGCTTCTTCGGTCGCATCGACCATGTCGGTATCACTTGACCAACGTGAATCGATCACCATGCGAAAGATTCCGAGTGCCAGTGGCGACACCTTGTCGGTAAACAAAGCGTTTGCCACCGCGTCGCGACTCTCGGGGCTCGACGCGGGATCCGCAAGTCGAATACGCAACGACCGTTCCCGGTCAAGCACATCAACAATTGCCAGAAGACCCTCACCAGCATTGGCAAAGCCCGCGGCTTTGATGCCGCTTGTCAGCAAATCCCCAATGAACTTGAGGAGGGCTGGCTGCTTTGTATTGCCGGCGTACAGCGCGTCGAGATGTTCCCGAAGCGCTGAAATGGAGGTCCTACTGACACCAAACATCAGGCCTGCCCTGACGGTGCGTTCGCGGCGGTCTGTTCAACTTCAGCGATAAAGCGGTCAACGACAGCGCTTGCTCGGGTGTCGTCAGTCAGACTCTCGCCAACGATGCGACCGGCAAGATCGGTGGCAAGAACGCCCACTGATTTGCGCAGCTCGGAGACTGCCTTGCTCTTTTCGGCCTCGATCTGCGAAGTCGCTTGAGCACTCACTGCACGAGCAGCTTCCTGTGCTTCTTTACGAGCTTCCTCGATGATGCCGGCCTTCTCGGCCTGAGCCTCAGCGCGAATGCCTGCCGCTTCTTCGCGTGCCTTGGCAAGCTGAGCTTTGTACTCCTCGAGCATGCGCTGCGATTCAGCTTGAGCTTCTTCGGCCCGTTTGATCCCGCCTTCGATCGCATCTTCGCGTTCGTTGAGCG
>JAHEXM010000102.1:3639-6550 GCA_023252115.1 Micrococcales bacterium
AAGATGATCAAGAATGCGATCGTTCCAATGATGAGCTCGCCCAGTGGCACATCAAGAATGCTGGTGCTGCCTTCGGACGCCAGTATCTGGGTCATCGTCCTACCTCCGTTCTGATCATGGTTTCATCACCCGGATTGACTGAAATTCTGATCAGCCACCAGAGAAGACGAATGGTGCAACGAAGCCCAACAGCGCCAACGCCTCAGCGAGGGCGAAGCCGATGAACATGTTCTGACGGATAACGCCATATGCCTCGGGTTGGCGAGCAATTGCCTGCACACCGTTACCGAAGATGATGCCGATACCAATGCCTGGACCAATAGCTGCTAGGCCGTAGCCAATAGCGCCCAAGCCTTTCAAGCTGCCCGTTACGCCTTCGGCGGCAGCGAGTAGTTGACTCATATCGGTTCTTCTCCTCTCGTACTTCATGGACTGTCCACGAAGACGGGTCTGTGGGTTAGTGCTCCGCGTGGAGCGATCCTGCTATGTATGAAGCTGTCAACAACGTGAAGATATAGGCCTGCAGTAGTTCAATGCCGAACTCAAAGCCAGTCATGATCACAGTCATGACGAAGGACGCGGTCGAGCCGAGAATCCCGAGCACCGAAAAGCTCGCCAAATAGAGGGTTGCCACGATGAACACGGTGAGCAGCAGGTGACCGGCGAACATGTTGGCAAAGAGACGAATGGCGAGCGTAAACGGTCGAATAATGATGTTCGAGAAGAACTCGATCGGGGCCAGAATGATCAGAACGCCGATTGGAACGCCGCTCGGCACGCACATATTCTTGATAAATCCGGCGCCCTGGTGTCTAAAGCCCAGGTACATGTAGGTGAGCCACACCATGATTGCTAGTGAGACTGGGAAGGCGAAAATCGCCATCACCGGGAACTGCATTAGCGGGATGATGCCCATCACGTTCATGACAGCGACGAAGCAGAACAATGAGAACAAGAACGGCATGAAGCGATCGGCATCTTTACCGATGGTTTCGCGCCCAATCTGATCCCTGACGAACAAGTAACTGAGTTCGCCAATGCTTTGGGTTTTCTTGGGCACCATCCGCGGCTTTGCGAAAGCAAAGGAGAAGAAAATGAGGATGACGATAATCCCGACGAGCATGACCAGCGTCGGCTTCGAGAATTCGAACTGAATGCCTAGGACTTCAAATGACAGATATGGGTTGAACTGGAATATGTCGATGTTCGGTGCCGGAAAGCCGCAGCCCGAGTAAAGGTGGCAGCCCGATTCTGCCAAGGAGTTTGCGAGGGGCGTGCTAGACACTCTTCACCTCCTTGGACGCAGGACCGGTTGTTTTCTTCCGTCCCAGCAACGTCGTTCGTCTAACGGGTTCGATCTTTGGTCGTGTTGCGGTTGCGTCAGTGGCCGCCAGTCGGACATAAACGAGATACAGACTCGCCGCCATCCCGATAAGGACCCCAACAGCAATAAAGAACGATTGGTGGCCGAGCCAAAGGCTGAGCAGCCAACCCAAACCGCCATAAACAACCATCCCAGCCGTAATTCGGCCGATGATCATCCATGCTTCGGCGTTAGGCGTGCGCTCATGATTGAGGTCGACGTTCACATCCACGCTTCTCATTGCGCGAGAAACTTAGCAGCCAATACACGGGATGCGCGTCGTGAAAGACGCGCCCGAAGCAATAAGCGGAATCTTCACCCAACCGGACCTATTGGGGTTGACCTGGACCAGATCCGGGCTCGACATACAAGACTTTTGATTTGGCCAAAACCATCACGGCGACGCCTGTCCACACGAGAGCGCAAATTACAACGCTGGCAGCAAACATCCTGGGAGCAAAGAAGGTTGCGTTCTTCAACAAAACAAGAAGGACGAAGAGCACGATGATCTGAGTGAGGTACACCAATAAGGCCACGTTCATGGCTATCGCAGGGTTGTTTTTCAGCACCCGGATCACTACGACCATGCCGAAGCCGAAGAAACAGAAGACGACAAGAGCCCCCAAAGCGGCTGCCAACGCGCCTTTTCCACCGAGCAGAACGCCGCCGACGATCGTCGCAACAATGCCGACAATCACGACAGCACCAAGTGAAAGGCGAATCATTCGTGATTCCACGCTGTTCGACGTGTGCTTGGACTGCGCCGGCTCCTTGGATTGGGCTGGCTCGCTTGCCGTGGGTTCGCTCATGGTGTTGGTGACGCTACACGGGGATTGAGTGGCCGGAACACGGCGACCGCCATCAAAATCACGCCAATCAGGAATACCGCGATCGAGACCAACAGCGGCACGAACGCCAGCGAGACCGCCGTAAACGCAATCAGCGCAGTCCAGCCGTGCATCAGGCCGACGGCGCGACGCTGCGAGTGGCCTAGTTCCAATAGGCGGTGGTGCAAATGCTGCTTGTCTGCGGCGAAGGGACTGCGGCGGGCCCTTGTCCGACGGACGACGGCCAGCCCGACGTCTAGCAGTGGGATCGCGATGACAGCAGCTGGCAAAAGCAACGGCAACAGAGTCGGCAAAAGAACGGCGCCGCGTAGGGCACTGGGGTCTACCCGTCCGGTCAACGTGATCATCGAAGCGGCAAGGAGGAGGCCGATTAGTCCCGAACCGGTGTCACCCATGAATATGCGAGCGGGATTGAGATTGTGCGGCAGAAAGCCCAAACACATTCCGGCCAAAATTGCGCAGACGAGCGTTGCCAGCGTCGCCCGCTCGATGCCTGATTCAACTGACAGCAGGTATGAGTACGCGAACAAGGCCAGAGCCGAGATGCCGACGATGCCTGCCGCGAGCCCGTCCAAACCGTCCACAAAGTTCACCGCATTAATGGTGAGAACAACGATGAGCACAGTCAGCAGCACGCTGGTCAGCGGATCAAGCACGAGAGTGCCGGCAACAGGCAACCAGATGACCTGAATCCCTAACA
>JAHEXM010000103.1 GCA_023252115.1 Micrococcales bacterium
TTCGGCGCAGTGTGTGACTGAGTTCGTCTAGATCATGGCCCCGATATCTGAACTGGTCGCGGTCGATACCGCAATCAGCGACGGCGCTCGCGAAACTGTCGTCAAGTATCAACTGGGGATTCCCGATAACCCGCTTTTGCTGGCTGGTCTACTCGATATTCCCGACCAGCGGGCAATGTTGTCTCAGATATTCACCGAATACGCGTCAATCGCAGCAAGGGCGGGGATGCCGTATGTCGCGAGCACCCCGACGCGGCATGCCGCGCCTGACTACATCGAGGCTGCTGGACGACCGGCCGAAGATCTCGCGCGGATTAATGCCGATGCGGTCGCCTTTACCCGCCAAGCTGTCAATGCATCGGGTATTGCGGAATGGTGGCTCGGCGGCGTGCTCGGGCCCCGGGGTGACGCCTACGAACCAGGGGACAGCACCGGAGTTGCACGCGCTGTTCGGTATCACTCGGCGCAAGCAGAAGCCCTGGCCGCTGCCGGTGTTGACTTCCTGACGGCCCTCCCGTTGCCGAATGCCGATGAGGCGGTGGGGCTTTGTTTGGCGATGGCATCGACCGGAATGCCGTACGTCCCGGGCTTCCTCGTGGGGCCAGACGGACGCCTACCCGATGGCACCTGGCTCGGTCCAGCAATCGCGCGTTGCTACGAGGAAGTGACGCATCTGCCCTTGCACATTGCAATCGTGTGCGTGCATCCCGACAACTTTGTCGCTGCGAGGGACGCGGCGAGCAAACATGATCCCGGGACCAATCCCGCCATCGCGCGAATTGCGCGACTGAAGGCAAACGGATCGCCGCTATCGCCCACCGAACTCGCCGGTGCCACACAAGTTGTGGCTGATGCGCCCGATGAATGGGCTGACGCAATGATGCGCGCTCGTGACGAGGCCGATCTTCAGATTGTTGGTGGTTGCTGCGGCACGAGCCCGGCACACATGCAGGCGTTGGCCGATCGGCTGGATGCGGAGGACGAATGAAGACGGTTGACGAAGTTGTGGTGGCACTCGAGTTGCGGCCGCATCCCGAAGGCGGATGGTTCAAGGAAACTTGGCGCGCGCCAGGAAGAGTTGAAACGGAGCGCGGAACTCGAAACCACGCGACCGGCGTGCTCTACCTTCTTGGATCCGGCGACGAGTCCGCATGGCACCGAGTCCATGGCAGTCAAGAGTTGTGGATCTGGCAAGACGGCGGCGAACTCTTACTTCGAACCGGAGGTTTCGCGGAAACGCCAGGTGCCGAGGTTCAATATCGGCTAGGCCCAGCTTCTGCAGGACACGAACCGCAGGTCATGATCCAAGCGGGTCAATGGCAAGCGGCCCGAGTAGCCGTGGGTGACTGGGTGCTTGTGTCGTGCATCGTGTCTCCGGGCTTTGACTTTGCTGACTGGGAAATGCCTGGGGCCACGACGGAATAACGGAATGACTACGCCCAGGGGCGATTGGCCAAAAGACGATTGTGGAAGCTGCCAGTTAGCCGGGCATCGTGGCCTTGGCGATCGGCGCACTGGTTGGCGCTGCGGATCCACCCATCGGTTCAATCGTGATTTCGACGGCCGCGGTGTTCGTCATGCTGCTTTGTAGTGGAACAGCAGCATTCCCGTTCTTGCCCGGGGTCCAGGTCCCGGCGGACTGTGCCTGACCCGATCGGGTCATGGTCCACGATTGGTACGTCATATGCGCCGGGGGTGACGTGAGTTTGTTGGCGACAAGCACGGCATGGCCTGAGGTGGGTGACATTACGACCGATGATTCACCGGCACTTGCCATTTGAAGTGGAATGACGTGTGCATCAGGTGATGTCAGCACCGATGTCACCATGCTTGTTTGAGCTGCCAGTTGATTGATGTCTTGATTCTGTTTGGCTGAAATCATGCCCAGTCCCACGGTTGATACAGCCAGAACGGCGGCTGCAGCGCCCAGCCAACCGACTACCCGATAGCGCCGAGGGCCGGACTGCGCGACGGACTGCTCAACATGTGCGTCGTGGGATTCAGGCACCACTTGGGGCGTGAGCTCAATGGCGGCCAACACGGATTTTCTTAGCCCGCGCGGTGGATTTGTGGAGTCCGCTGAACCGAGCCGCGCAGCGGTGCTGGTTAGCTCCCGGACCTCAAGCGTGCAGTCCGGGCAGTCGTTGAGATGGGCCTCGAAAGTAGCGCGCTCTTCAGGTGTGAGTGCGTCCACTGCATAGGCGCCGGTCAGCAGGTGAATGTCGTCGTTCATGCGTCCACCTCCATTGCGTCGCGCAGGTGAATGAGGCCATCACGTAGGCGCGTCTTGGCTGTACCAAGTGGTATTTCGAGTGCGGCGGCGACTTCAACATGGGTGTAGCCCTTGTAGTAGGCGAGCTCAAGTGCTTGTCGCTGGGTGTGGGTTAACTCGGTAAGTGCTCGGCGAACTTGCGCGTGCTCAATGCGGGTCTCGACTTCAGCAGATACGACATCCGAATCCGGAACATGTGATGCAATCCCGACCTTAATGTCGCGGTCGGTGGAAGCTTGAGCTGAACGAACCCGATCAATCGCTCGGCGATGCGCCATTGTCATGATCCAGGTCTTGCCTGACCCACGCTGTGGGTCATATCGCGCTGCCAGCCGCCAAGTCTCAAGCATCACTTCTTGCGTCACCTCCTCACTCTTCGCCGGGTCCCTTAGGACCCGAAGGACGAGGCCGTACACGGCCCCGACCACTAGGTCGTACAACTCAGTGAACGCGTCCTCGTTTCCGAGCCCGGTTCGGATGAGTAGTCGCGTGATCGCATCAGGGTCGGCCGGTGAAGTCGCTCGTGAACCGAACGGAAGAACCGCCACGCGTCTACTCACCCTCTCGTTTACCAAATCGAGCGTCTTACTTGTCGTCCATCATCTTGTCGCCGGAGCTTCCGTTTGGAGTGTCCTTCATTGCCGAGCCAGCCGATTCTTTGTTTGGAGCGGCAGGAGCTGTTGTCTTGTTCTTCATTGCGTTCTCACTCATCATCGCCGATGCCGTGGGCGCCGCCGAATCCTGCGTTGCCTTCACACTGCTTGGCGTGCTGCTGGGGTTGGCATCCGTGGAGCTGCATGCCGCCACACTTAAAGTGACGATCGCACCGGCACCGACTAGCGAAGCAAGTCTGACTTTGGAATTCACGGGATCCCTTTCAGGTTGGATGTTGCCTGCGATTGGTGTTCGGAACGATCTGGCATCTGGATTGGACTATCCGAAGGTAAATGCGTATGCATCAATCCCTGGGGTGAACTTCAGTGTCATCGTTGCGTCACGCGGGGCACCCTCGGTCAGCGTGTAAAGCTTGGGAGCCCCATCGATAGACAGTGTTTTCGATGGTTCGCCATTCACACTGACGGTCAATGTGCCGTGTCCGCCCAGCACTAGATGAGCATTGCTGGCGAAATAGTGAAACCTCAGCTCAGCATCGTTACCAGAAGTGGCAGACTCCGCGTTCACTGTCCAAGTGCCACCCAATCCAAAGTTGTCGCGCCGCAAGTCATTCGGTATCGAGTAATTAGCCGATCGTCCCGTTTGAATGGTGTCGTTGGCGTTGTGGGTCATCCGTTGCGCACCGACATATGTCTCGGGCGTGCGGCCGTCGGTAAGGGATTGGTCAGTGCCTGCCGTTTGACCGGGCAGGGATACGGGCGTTGCGGATTGACTCAGGAGCTGCCGAATCAGGTTCTCGGTCTCGCTGTATTCGCCCTCTCCGTAATGGACTTGGCGAACGATCCCGTTGCGATCAATGAGGTAATGCGCCGGCCAATACTGCTGGTTGTATGCATTCCAGGTCTTGTAGTCGTTGTCGACTGCAATTGGATATGTAACGCCCAAGTCTTGGGCATTGCTCTGGATATTTCCGACCACGCGTTCAAACGGAAACTCAGGTGTATGCACCCCAACGATGACTAGGCCTTTGTCGCTATACGCCTTGTTCCATGCTTCGATGCTCGGCAGCGTGCGCTGGCAATTGATGCACGAGTACGTCCAGAAGTCGACAAGCACGACCTTGCCGCGCAGCTGCGCCAGGGTGAGCGGCTTGTTCCCCGGGGTGTTGAGCCACGAAGTCACGCCGGTGAACTCCGGCGCGAGTCCACAGTTGGCAAGAACCGCTGGATCGTTAGAGCAGTCGTCAAACGAGCGACTTGGTCCGATCGATGGATCAGTTGCGGCGGCGATTGTTCCACTGGGTCCGTGTAAACCATCCAGAGCATTTTTTGCGCTGTTGTTCCCTTCAATGGTGTCTTGAAGCGCGCTCACGTATCCCGGTACATATCGCTGGACGACGTCTGTCACGTTGAAGGCGAGTGCGAGTGCGGTGACCATCAGGATCGCGCCCGACACTTTGCGAACCGTCGATGCGCGTTCGCGGAAGCCACGGATGCGCTCGCCAACACGTTGCCCCGCCAACGCGAATGCCAGCAGGGGGATGGCGACTCCAGCGGTGAATGACAGCGTCAAGACCACCAGTCGAAGGTCGATGTGGCCCGTGGCTGACAGCACCGTGATGGCGGCGAGAACTGGGCCCGCGCAGGGAACAAATACCAGGCCCATCCCGAGGCCGAGGACGAATCCGCCGCCTTCGCGATCAAGCTTGCGCATCGGGATCCGTGCGAATGGTTTCTCAATCAGATCGCCGAATGCGGGAACAATTAGCCCAAGACCGGCAGCGGCCAGGATGATGAGCCCGACCCAGCGGAGCAGGTCTTGAGGTAAGCCCAGCAGGCTCAATGCTGCTGATCCCAACAATGTAAAGACGGCGAACGAGGTGAGTAGCCCAGCGATCACGATGAACGGACGAAGTCTGCGGGCCCGCTCGTCTTCATCAGTTGCTCCGCTATTGGCCGCAACTAGCACAACGGGAAGGACCGGCAGCACGCACGGCGACAGCGCGGTGACTATTCCAGACAGTAAGCCGATCAGGACGAGGGTCAGCACACCCATCATTCGGAGCGGGTCGCGCACCGGATTGCCAATGTTGGTCGTACTCAGTCCGGCCCGGACAACCGCGGACTTTGGGGCCCGCCTTTAAGGCGTTCGCGCAAACGAGCCAAAAAGATTCACAGTCGGGCTAGGCCCGGGGTGACGAGCGGGTCTCGTTGTGGTTATCCTCGACACATGCAAGCAAAGATTCTCGTACCCAAGGCGCGCGTCTGACATCCGGTCAGCCGTCGCGCCAACCCCTCGTTGCCCTCTGGGCCGAGGGGTTTTCTGTTGCCCGACAATGAGAAGCACTAACCGAAGGATTCGAACCGAGTGAGGAACCGATGACAGACCAAACAGCTGCGACGTCGATGTCCGGCGCTGCGAGTCTGATCCGTTCGCTTGAAGAGGCCGGAGTCGACACGGTATTTGGCATCCCTGGCGGAGCCATTCTGCCTGCCTACGACCCGCTCATGGATTCCACCAGGGTTCGACACATCTTGGTTCGCCACGAACAAGGTGCCGGGCACGCCGCCGAGGGATACGCGGTGGCATCCGGCAAAGTCGGCGTCTGCATGGCCACCTCTGGCCCGGGTGCCACCAACCTCGTCACCCCAATTGCCGATGCCTATATGGATTCGGTGCCCATGGTGGCGATCACGGGACAGGTTCCCAGCAAGGCAATCGGGACGGACGCCTTTCAAGAGGCCGACATCAGCGGCATCACGATGCCGATTACGAAGCACAACTTCCTGGTGACGGACCCTGCGGAGATCCCGCGGGCAATCGCGGAGGCATTCCACCTGGCCGGCACTGGCCGGCCAGGCCCGGTCCTTGTTGACATTGCAAAGGACGCTCTGGCGGCGCAAACCAGCTTCGAGTGGCCCCCGACGATCGACCTACCGGGCTATCGACCAGTCACCAAACCGCATTCGAAGCAGATTCGCGAAGCCGCCCGAATGATTGTTGACGCGCAAAAGCCGGTCTTTTACGTCGGTGGCGGCGTCGTGCGGTCAGGTGCCGCACCAGCTCTTCGGCGCCTGGCAGACCTCACGGGAATTCCCGTTGTGACGACCTTGATGGCGCGCGGAGCATTCCCGGATACCCATCCGCAGAACCTCGGAATGCCAGGCATGCACGGCACTGTTCCGGCTGTCGCAGCGCTTCAAGGAAGTGACTTGATCATCGCGCTAGGGGCTCGGTTTGATGACCGCGTGACCGGGCATCTGCCGTCGTTCGCGCCACTCGCGGACATCATTCACGCAGATATTGATCCGGCCGAGATTGGCAAGAATCGAAAAGCCGATGTTCCGATCGTCGGTGATGCGCGTGAAGTCATCACCGAACTGACAACCGCGATCGAGATTGAAAACAAAGGCGGGCGGCGCGGTGACTACGCGGGCTGGTGGCAAACACTTGGCGTGCTGACTCAGAAATTTCCCCTTGGCTACGACGAGCCGCAGGACGGTTCCGTGGCGCCGCAGCGCGTCATTCAGCGCATCGGACAAATTGCTGGCCCAGAAGCGATCTATGTCGCTGGCGTTGGGCAGCATCAGATGTGGGCTGCGAAATATGTCGGCTACTAACACCCAGGTCACTGGATCAACTCAGG
>JAHEXM010000104.1 GCA_023252115.1 Micrococcales bacterium
TTTTGTGGCGAGCGCACATTTTGGATGAGACTTGCTCCAGCCACCTCTAGTTAGGCCTAGATCAGAGACAGAAGGCAGCGAAGCACCCCGCGACGCATTTGCGGCCAACGAATCAGCGCCCAGGCTTGATGCGGTGACCTGGCGGGGTAACGCCTGGCATACATCTTGGTGCCGTACGACGGTTGCCGTCGAGGATGTGCCAGCCGGAACGCCAGTCACGAACAGGACACCGTCTTCGTAGATCGTTGCGGTACCGGGGAAGGCGCTTGCGGACCAGTCGGCACTTGGTGTGGCGTAGTTGGTTATCTCAACCCAGAAACCGTCTGCCGTGCTCGTTGGCGCGCCAAATTGGGGCGACGTTGGGCAGTCATGCCCCGATTCATGAATCCGCTCGACCCACTTAGCGTTAGCGAACCAATAGGCGACGTCATCACCGGTGCAGCCAGCGAGCAATGGAACCATGAGGACGGCCAGCACAAGAAGCAGCTTCTTGGTCATTGCACGCCTCCTAAGCTCAGATGCTGCCGAGAGGTGCATCGAGTATTGAAGATCATTCTTGGCTGGGTTTCAAAACGTCGCAACCCCTCGTCCGGAGGGTTGGGCGGAACGGGTGATGATCTCGACCGAGAGCGATTCGGAAAGCAATCAGCCCGCCCAACCGATTAAGGCTGAGCGGGCTGAATGAACGCTAGATGCAGATTGAGCTACTTGACGGTGACCGTTGCTCCGGCAGCCTCGAGGGCTTCCTTTGCCTTGTCTGCAGCTTCTTTGTTGACCTTCTCGAGCACGGGCTTCGGTGTGCTTTCGACCAAGGTCTTTGCTTCGCCAAGGCCGAGGCTGGTGAGCGCACGGACCTCTTTGATGACCTGGATCTTCTTTTCGCCAGCGCCTTCGAGGATGACATCGAACTCATCCTGATCAGCGGCAGCGTCGTCGCCACCAGCAGCTCCGCCAGCGGCAGGTGCTGCGGCTACGGCAACAGGGGCCGCAGCAGTGACGTTGAAGACATCCTCGAACTGCTTTACGAATTCCGACAGCTCGATCAGTGTCATCTCTTTGAACTGGTCAAGCAGCTCGTCGGTTGAGAGCTTCGCCATGGCGGCCGTTCCTTTCATCATTTCCGGTTCATTCGATCCGGAGGTCGGTGGTGGAGTTACTTGTCTTCTGGTGCAGCTTCTTGGGTTGTTGTCTCTTCGGTGCTGGCTTCTTCAGTTGCGGCGGCAGCAGGTGCATCTGCTTCAGCAGCGGGGGCTTCGGACTCGGAAGCGTCAGCGGCAGGTGCTGCGGTCTCAGCCGCCGGCGCGTCCTCGGCTGGTGCAGCATCAGCGGCCGGAGCTGCCTCTGCGACCGGGGCCGAGTCAGCTGGACCTTCAGCTTCGAGCTTGGCCTGAAGCGCGCCAACTGCACGGGCTGCCTGGTTAAGCGGCGCCGCGAACAAAGAGACCGCCTGCTGGAGTGACCCCTGCATTGCGCCGGCAAGCTTTGCCAGCAGAACCTCTCGGGATTCGAGCTCAGCGAGCTTGGAAAGCACTTCGGGCGTAACGACAGCGCCGTCAAGAATCCCGCCCTTGATCACCAAGGCGGGGTTGGCCTTTGCGAAAGTCTTCAGACCCTTCGCCGCTTCGACAACATCGCCTTGGACGAATGCAACAGCGCTCGGACCAACGAGCAAGTCGTCGATACCTTCGACGCCGGCGTCCTTAGCCGCAATCTTGGTCAACGTGTTCTTGACGACTGCGTAACTGGTGTCGGCGCCCAACGTTGTACGAAGTTCCTTGAGCTGGGCAACTGAGAGACCGCGGTAGTCGGTAAGAACTGTTGCCGATGCCGAGCGGAATAGATCAGCGATCTCGGCTACTGCTGTCGCTTTGTCTGGCCGCGCCATGGGATTCCTTCCGTGCTTGTTGGTCCTGCATTTGCGAATTTCACGTGGTGGTTCCGTCAACCGAAATCAAAAGAGCCCGGGCGCAGATGCGCTCCGGGCTGAATGCACGAGTTACCTCGCGCGCACTTCCTGATGCTCACCTGCGCTGGCGTTCTTTCGAACCTTCGTCATTGCGCTGTGTCTAACTCAGATCACAGACAAATGAACCGGCGGTCTTCGGTAAAGCCAGGGTACATCGTCGGTGTGGACTCTGGCTCTGTGACCTCGTTAGTCGTTGCTGCCGGCTTCGGCTTTGCTCGCGCCGAGCTCGACTGGAATGCCAGGACCCATCGTGGTGGAGACAACCACCTTCTTGATGAGGCGACCCTTGGCACTCGATGGCTTTGCACGAGCGACCTCATCGATTGCTGCCGCGTAGTTGTCGGCCAGTTGCTGCGCATCGAAAGACGCTTTGCCGATCACAAACTGGAGGTTGGCATGCTTGTCGACGCGGAATTCAATCTTGCCACCTTTGATGTCTTCAACGGCTTTGGCGACATCGGGAGTGACGGTGCCGGTGCGAGGGTTTGGCATCAGGCCACGCGGTCCGAGGACCTTACCGAGTTGACCAACCTTGCCCATGAGCTCAGGCGCTGCGACAACTGCGTCGTAATCGACCCAACCGCCCTTAACTTTCTCGATCATGTCGTCTGAGCCGACGTAGTCAGCGCCAGCAGCGGTGGCAGCCTCGGCCTTGTCACCCGTTGCGAACACGAGTACCCGAGCGGTTTTACCGGTGCCGTGTGGCAAATTCACCGTTCCGCGAACCATCTGATCCGACTTGCGGGGGTCGATACCCAGCCGGATCGAAACCTCAACAGTTGGATCGAACTTGGTCTTGGCGCCAGACTCTTTCGCCAGAGCAAACGCTTCAATCGGTGCGTAAGTCTTCTTCGGATCAATCTTTTCGGCAACTTCGCGGTATGCCTTGCTGTGCTTAGCCATGCGTCTCTCCCTGGTAGGCCCGCTTGCTTTCGTGCGGGGCGTGGTGCGAGCCGGGATGGCTCTCCCACTGTTGTTCGACTGAGTAGAACTATTTGACGGTGACACCCATCGAACGCGCGGTGCCCTCGATGATCTTCATTGCAGCATCGATGTCGTTGGCATTGAGATCGACCATCTTGGTCTCCGCGATCTCTTTGACCTGCTCTTTGCTGATCGATGCGACCGTCTTGAGCGGGTTACCCGACCCCTTAGGAACACCAGCAGCCTTAAGAATCAGCTTGGCAGCTGGCGGCGTCTTGGTGATGAAGCTGAAGGAACGGTCTTCGTACACCGTTATCTCAACGGGCACGACCTGTCCGCGCTGGTTTTCTGTCTCAGCGTTGTATGCCTTGCAGAATTCCATGATGTTCACGCCGTGCTGGCCAAGTGCGGGACCAACGGGTGGCGCAGGGTTCGCCTGGCCAGCCTGGATCTGCAACTTGATAAGGCCGAGGACTTTCTTCTTGGGCGCCATGACGGCGTTCTCCTTCTAGTTCTTCTGGATCTGGTTAAAGCTGAGTTCGACCGGGGTTTCCCGACCGAAGATCTCGACAAGGCCAGTGACCTTCTGAGAATCGATATTGATCTCAGACACTGTCGCATGCAAAGTCGCGAATGGTCCATCCACCACTGTGACCGAATCGCCAATCGAAACGTCGATTTCGGTCTGCTGGACCTGCTCGGGTTCGCCTGGCGCTGCCGCCGTCCCAGCCTTCTTTTCGGGCTCTGGGGCCAGAATTGCGGTGACCTCGTCGATGTTCAGTGGTGATGGCTGGTGGGCGTGCCCGACAAAGCCTGTGACGCCTGGGGTGTGCCGTACGGTTCCCCACGATTCATCCGTCAATTCCATGCGGACCAAGACATAGCCTGGAAATTTGTTGCGCTTGATGTTCTTGCGCTGGCCTTGCTTGATCTCGACGACCTCTTCGATCGGCACCTCAACCTGGAAGATGTAGTCCTCCATGTCCAGAGACTTCACGCGGCTTTCGATATTGGTCTTGACCTTGTTTTCGTACCCTGCGTACGAGTGGATGACGTACCAGTCGCCGGGCGCAGTGCGCATCGCTTCTTGGAAAGCAGCAATGGGGTCGGCGTCTTCTTCCAACACATCGATTTCGGCTGCGACTTCGTCCTCGATTGCAGCTTCTTCAGCAGCGGCAATTTCGATGGCAGTTTCGATAACTGCCGCTTCGAGTACCACCTCTTCCACAGCCTCTTCAACGATCTCGGCCTCGGCCGCAAGCTCGGCAGCGTTCTCTTCGCTGACCTCGGCGATGGCGACGGCTTCTTCGGCAACAGCTTCGGCCTCGAGCGCTTCGATGACCGCTTCTTCGACTACCTCAATGGGCACCGATGTGTCGGCAACGAGCTCGTTGGCCACTTCGCTTGCCTCGATCGCCTCGGCGACGGCCTCATTGGCGACAGCGTCGGCTACGGCGGCCTCCACAACTGCTTCTTCGACGGCAGCTTCGACGACGGCCTCAGTCACGACAGCTCCTGCGACCACTTCCGCTAGCTCTTCGCGGGCAGCGGCAACTTCGGACTCCGGCGTCGTCTCATCAACGTCGGAGGTTTCCTCACCATTGCTTGGTGTGTCGGACACGTCAGTCCCTACTCATCGGTCGTATATGCGTCATGCCTGGGTAGCTCATTCCTCAGCCGAAAACCTTCAAAACAAGCTTTGCAAACACCAAATCGTACGCCGCGATCATCAGAGCCATGATGGTGCAGAACACAATCACGACCCAGGTGTACTGAATCAGTTCTTTGCGAGTTGGCCAGATGACCTTTCTTAGTTCGGCGACGGTCTGCCGAAAGAAGAGGGCCATCCGAGCGAAAATGCCTTTTCGGTCGCCGTCTTTTTTCTTGTTTTGGCGCTTCTCTTTTCTGCTGAGCTTGTCGTCTTTGGTGTCGAGTGCCTTCTTGTCTTGCTTGAGATTGCTGTCTGAATCTGACTTCTTGTTCTTCTTGGCAACATCGTCGGAAGCATCGTCAGCGTCGAGGGCCTCGTCGGCGTCACTCACGCGGTCCTCCGCTTCGATCGATGGGCAATCGGGTCGTTCTTCAAGGCTTCGTCACGCTGTGGAAGGTGTTATCCCCCTGATGTCACCGTCTTGCAGGGCCGGAGGGACTCGAACCCCCAACCGCCGGTTTTGGAGACCGGGACTCTACCAATTGAGCTACGGCCCTCCGGTCGCATGCGAGCCCAGGCAACACGCCCATTCACGGCTAACCAAAGTCGAACCGTGAGCAGGCTTGCGCCCAGGTGGCTTACCACCAAGGACTGCGAAGTCTACGCGAGTGAGCAGCCTGAGGTCGATCCCGGCCTGAGGAACACTAGAGAGTGAACCCACTCGCGCAGATGCCGACTTGTGGGAGAGGATGCTCAACATGACCAAGCCTCGGGTTTCTGCCCGCATCGGAGCAATTGCCGAATCCGCAACTCTCGCAGTCGACGCCAAGGCCAAAGCGTTGAAGGCAGCAGGGCGGCCAGTCATTGGATTCGGGGCGGGTGAACCCGATTTTCCGACGCCCAGCTACATCGTTGAGGCAGCGATCGAAGCTTGTAGCAACCAGGCTTGGCATAAGTACACCCCAGCCGGGGGCCTTCCGGCCCTCAAGGAAGCGATTGCGGTTAAGACGAAGCGCGATTCCGGTTACGAGGTCGCCGCGAACCAGGTCGTGGTGACAAATGGCGGCAAGCAGGCGCTCTACAACACCTTTGCTGCGCTGCTTGATCCAGGCGACGAGGTTTTGTTGCCGGCTCCGTACTGGACGACTTACCCGGAATCGATCGCGTTGGCCGGTGGAGTTCCCGTCGAGGTCATGACAGACGAGTCGTCCGGTTACTTGGCATCCATCGAACAGCTGGAAGCGGCACGCACACCCAAGACAAAGATGCTCGTCTTTGTTTCGCCGTCGAATCCAACAGGCGCGGTTTATCCACCGGCGCAAGTCGAGGCGATCGGTCGATGGGCGCTCGAGAACGAACTTTGGGTTGTCACTGACGAGATTTACGAACACCTCGTCTACGGCGACGCAGAGTTTTCGTCCATTGCCACTCTGGTCCCAGAGTTGGCCGACACGTGTGTGGTCGTGAACGGCGTCGCCAAGACTTACGCAATGACGGGTTGGCGCGTTGGATGGATGATCGGACCAGCCGACGTCGTGAAGGCAGCCACCAACCTCCAGTCGCATGCAACTTCAAATGTGGCAAACGTTTCTCAAGCGGCAGCACTGGCTGCCGTTAGTGGTGACCTTTCGGCCGTGAGTGAAATGCGAACAGCGTTTGATCGCCGCCGACAAACCATCGTCAAAATGCTCAATGACATTCCTGGCATCACCTGCCCTGAACCGCTAGGCGCGTTCTATGCCTACCCGTCGGTGAAAGATCTCATTGGCAAACCAATTCGCGGCAAGGTTCCTAACTCTTCGGCGGAACTCGCTGGGCTGATTCTTGATGAGGTGGAAGTCGCAGTGGTTCCGGGTGAAGCATTCGGAACACCTGGTTACCTGCGGTTGTCGTACGCCTTGGGTGACGAGGATTTGGTCACGGGTGTGACCCGTATTGCCGAGCTACTCAGCGAATAGCGGCAGCCGACCAGGTTCACCCTCCGCGAGGT
>JAHEXM010000105.1 GCA_023252115.1 Micrococcales bacterium
ACCGTTGGTGTTGGTGTTGGGTTCGGAACACCATCAATCGGGTCCGATGTTCCGCCTTGCCACGTCACGCCGCCACTTGTTGCGGTCGCACCTGGTGGAACCGCAAGAGTCGCGCCCGTCGAGAAGTGCACGGTGATTGCTGTTGCGCCTGAATTGGATGCCACATAGGTACGGACACCGTTCTTGCTGAAGACCCCGTATTGCGGGGTGTCAGCGGTGACACTGGCATCTACCTGGCCCAAGCCAGCAAGCGCCCGCAGCGTGTGGAACGTGTGGGCTTTGCTTTCGCCCTCTTCTGGTACGTAGTTGGGGTTGGCTCTAAATGCCGTCCATGCCTGATCGGGGTCAGCAAGTGCTTGGTATTGCCAGATGAGGTCTTGCCACGACGATGGTGGTGCTCCAGTGGTGGAAGATATTTCAGCAACATGTGATCGCACGTAATTCGGGTTTTGCCCCAAGTAGAGCGACCCCGCGGTCGACGGCAACATGTTGATGCCTTGAATCTTTTCTGGATCGGGGCTAAACCATGTCGCGTACGATCCGCCGTCGCCCCACACCATGCCAAGCGATTTATGTGGAAAGGCCGAAGGAAAGACAGTGTTGTTTTCGTCATGCCAGTAGTCCTGAACTGCGGCAGCTTCGGTCGTGTACTGGTAGATGCCCGCGTTGCGTACTTCCGTGTTTCCAGTAGCAGTGCCCCAACGGATCAAAGCTTGTGCATAGTTCATTGACTCCGAAGATGACTCTTCGTTTTGACCAGCGAAGAAGGCACCTGGTCCGCTCGCCCAGCTGTGGCCTTCGTAAGGGTCAAAGTTACGCAAGAACGGGAAGCGATGGTCGCTGCGATCGTAATTGTTGGCATCGCGAATCAGCAGATCAACCATTGAGCCGTACTGACCGTTAGCGGCCCACGCGGGGTCGTGCTTGGCCAGTGTCGCCGCAGCCGAAACCCAATACCCGTAGTTGAAGTGGTGGTCATTCAGATCAGTATCTGAACCGTAAGCGCCGGGGTAACCAATCATCGTGCCCCAGTTTTGGTCGTAGTAGTAGATACGGTTGCCTTTGTTGGGTGTCGCGGTGAACCAATCTGTCATTCGCTGTTTGATCGCTTTGAGCATCACATCGCGCTCAGCCGGCATTCCCAGTTGATCGGCGATTTCCGATAGCTCCGCTGCCCTGCCAAGGCCCTTTCCGGTCCAGTAAGTGTCATTGCCGAACGTCTGCAATGGGTCACCTTGTGATGCAGTGCTGACAAGACCCTTGAGTTCGGTTGACTGGCTGGCATCCAGACCAACACTTGGTAGCTGTGGCAGTACGCCGTTGAACTTCATACTCGTCGCAAAGGAATGCACTCCTACCAATACTTTCATCGCGCCACGGGGCGATACGTATTTCTGAGCGATCGGGTCCGCTCCGGCTAAGTTGTCACTTTGATGCGGAATGGTGGCCAGTACCGTGTCGTGTTGCGTGCCTTCTTTGGCTTGCGTGGTGACGGTGTAGGTAGTAGCAACTTTGCTGTCTGATTCGTTGTAATTCCAGGCAACTTGAGTGTCCGTAACAAACGCATAAGCGTAGTCGGCGAATTGATCTGCAAGAGCCAGGCGTTGTGCTGCTGAGGTGCTCGAATTTGTTGGTAGCACTGCGACCGAGTAGTAATTCTTTCCAGCCAGCCCCGAAGTTATTGAGCTTCCGTTGACTGACCATGTCGCTCCGGTTGGAGCAAATGCCACATAGTCGTGACCATTCACACTGAACCCGACACGTGTTGACGAGTTCTGCCAAACCGTTGGGTTAGTGTCAAAGCTCAGTTGAGCATTGCCACCGCTGGCGTTTGCGTATACAAACGGCGAACCATGACCGATCGTTGTCGTCAGTGTGCGCGTTCCATCAGTCCACTTGGGTGTGACAGTCCAGTCTGACCAATCGTCAACCTTCGTGTTGGGTGCGTTCAGTCCGCTGACGCCGAGCCAGAAATCGCGTGCGTATTGGTAGTGGTATTCCGCTGTCCCATGCGAGCTGCCACCCGTCGAAACCGTCGTGGGATACGAAACACCAAGTCCGGCTGCACCGGCTTGAAACGACATTGGGTCGGCAACGAGAGTGTCGGAGTACTGGCAATTATTCCGCTTGAACAGCAGTGAGGACCACCACTCGTTTGTTGGGACAGCCCCACTTGGCGCATTCGACGTTACGAATTCGCGTGGGTTATTGCTGATGTTTGAGCAGGCTTGCGGCAGTGCCGCGCCCGGCGGAAGCGAAGTGGTGTAGCTGCCTGCCCCGGCGTTGACCGTGGCTGCTGCCGCGGGGTTAATGCCCACCAGGAGTGGGAGCAGTGCCGCAACTAGGACGGATGTCATCAGAATGACAAAAACTCGGATTGGGTTGCGCACAACCTGTTTGCTGTTATCACTAGACATTGTTGTTTATCCACCCGTCACGCTGAAATTCTGAACTTACTTGTAACGATCATGTGCGCCAAACCCCGAATCTGGTGGGCGATTACCCCATTTGGCGGGCAAATATGGCACTTTCGGTCAGCTGGGCTGGACGTTTCAACGAACCGGTTCGAGGTTACTTTTGAGTAGCTATATACAGCAGAGTTCACGGCTGGTACACACATCGGAGTACCGCTGCTGATACGTTTGGCCCATGGCGCCCAGTAGTCGTAACGCGATTCTTGATGGCGCCGGCCGTGCCTTCGGACGCCTTGGCTACGGCGCATGTCGAGTTGAAGACATCATCGAAGAAGCGGGCGTATCGCGCGCCACGTTTTACAAGTTCTTTGACGGCAAAGAACAAGTCTTCGAGGCAGTCGACGAGGCATTCAGCTTCTCGTTCATGCACGCGATGGGTGCTGCACTGGACCCTGAAATGGATGCGCGTGACCAAGCTGAAGCCTTACTTGATGCATACCTACGATGGATTTCCGGCTGGCGGGAATTGGCGCGAACCATCTGGACAGACCCAACCCGGCCAAATGCCCACACGATGCGCGACGCCAGAGATGAAGCATTTGCCGCATACATTCAGGTCACCCGTGATTTGTGTAATGCCGACGGCGCTCCTGAAGTTGACGAATTGGTCTACCGTGGCTTGCTTGCGGCGATCAGCGAGATCGGAATCTGGTTGACCGAAAAGCCGCGCCACTCGGAAAAAGACTTGATCCGAGCGCGTGCGGCCATCGCGCACCTGGTGGCAACTGTCGTCACGACTCCTCTGCTTGATCCGGTACCCAGAAGCGTTTCCTATGTCTCGCGTCCGGTGGCTAAGTCCAAATAGGCTCGCGGTGTTTGCCAGACGTGAGGCTGGAGGCACCGCTGATGTCGATCGATGAAGTCGCTCCGGTTTCCGCTGTTTCGCCCCCGGGTCACTATCCCTTTGGTGTCGAAGGCAGAGTTGCGCAATGGGATGGCCATGCGTGGACGGGCGATTCAGCAGGCGACGCCGCGGTGGGTTCAACGCCTAAGTGGCATCACACCTTCTTTCCGTTTCTGGTGCACCAATGGTTTTGGTGGATGGTGGTCGGATCGATTCTCGCCCTGGTCCCCGGATATGTAGCAGCAGTTACTGGCCACATCTGGATTGGTGTTTTCACGCTGCCAGGATTTGCGATTTTCATGATCGGATCAGTGTTGCTGGTGGATCGACACATGCATTTCACACAGCTGTCACAGCGTCGCCTGATCATCATCTGGGGGATCATTTCAGGCATTTTTGCCGCTGCTGTGGGCACCGGAATTGAGTCGTACCTCGAACCAAAATTCGGGATACCGCTTGCTATAGATCTCTGGTGCGCCGGTCCGGTGGAAGAGACCCTAAAACTTGCCATTCCTTTTGTTCTTCTGGTCTTTGGGTCGGCGAAGTTCAAAGATCCCCGGGCTGGACTACTCCTGGTACTAATTAGTGGCGCGGTGTTTGGGACTTTGGAAGCCTGGCTATACATGTTTGCGGCTGGCGGCTACACCCCGCTCTTGATGTCAGGAGCACGCCCCACAACGGAATTGCTGCATCCATTTTTGACCGGACTGGCCGCTGCGCTGATTTGGCTGGCGGCGTGGCGTGCGGGTCGAGCATTCACTCTGGCCGGCCTAGTTGGCTGGGTCGTGGCCATGGCCGGGCACTCCTTCCATGACGGCATCTTTAGTGCCCGTGAGCACGGGACGACGGATCACATCAGCGCAGTGCCTTCGCTCGCCCAAGCCATTTTGTTGACGGTGGTGACCATCGGTATCAGCCTCATCTGGATTGTCATTATTTTCCTCGTTATGCGACACGCTGCGCGTGAGCTCACGCCGCCTAATGCGATCTCAATTAACTCACCGCATTGGCGCCCGCAGTTGAAACAATGGGGGCGAACTAAGGCAGCAAAACAGCAAGCCCGTACTGCGTAGTCAAGTTTCCGTTTGACCCATCAGCACGCAAGACTGTGAAAATGCAGTGGTGGGATCGCATGTTGGCCGGACGTCTCACAACGCCCGCGTGGGCGATCTGCTTTCTGATTGTGGCCGTGGCCTGCGGCTTGCTCGCATGGTTTCTGAAAAGAAAAGACCGACGCCTTTGGTTGGTGCCACTAGTCATCGCCATTGTTGCGCTGTTGATCGGCATTGCCGCGGGGCTGAATACCTATTTTGGCTGGCGGATCAACATCTACGACCTGACTGGTAAAGATCCCGCTCCACCTGAAATCAATCAGGGAGAGGATTGGCCGAGCGATACATCTCGGGGAGTGCACGTCAACGCGATGATTCCAGGACCGCTGAGTGGCATCGCCGAACAGCCGGCCGACATTTGGTTGCCGCCGCAATACTTCACCCAAGTCAATCGACCACTCCCCCTCATCTACGCCTACCACGGCACACCAGGAACCCCAGACGATTGGTTCAATGACGGTGACGGTCAACAATCTGGTCAGGTGCTGGCAAATGAGCGTCAGCCAGTCATTCTTGTGGCGCCAACGGCGGCACCAGTCGACGTGGATAGCGAATGCGTTAACGGCACCGCGGGTAATTGGGATACGTACCTGTCGCAAGATGTTCCAAATTGGGTTGCGCAGAGGTATCGACTCAAGGCAGGACCAGGACATACGGCGACGGCAGGCCTCTCCATGGGTGGGTATTGCGCGCAGATGCTGGCGCTGCGGTACCCCGACAAGTTTTCGGCAGCTGGAAACTTCAGTGGCACCACAAGTGCTGACTTTGCTGGCGGCTTGCCCGCGTTGTTTGGTCCTGTTCCCAATTTGGCGGCGACCACAGATTCCTACAGTTCCACCTGGCTGATTCAGCACCATGCGACCTCGAGAAACGTTGCGGTATGGCTCGAGGTCGGCACTAACGACTCGGAGTCGCTGGTTAAAGACCAAGCCAAGTACTACAAACTCGCAAAATCCATCACGAAGGACACAAGGTTTAAAACTATCGGTGGCGCGCACACCAAGGGCGTCTGGTCAGATGCGTTCTACCACTATTTGGAATGGGTCTATCCAAAAATCAAGTGACTTTGGTGATCGTGATGGCAGTCATTTCCCACGACGGACAGCAGTACATTGGATCTCTACTAACATTGCCGGGTCGGCCAACTGGGATACCCCGATGAGTGCACTCGGTATGAGGTCATCTCCCAAAACGTCCTGTCGAACCCGAACAAGGTCAGGGCCGTAACGCCAGTCAGTAATGAACACCGTCATCGTGACAATGTCTGACAGCGTCGATCCCACATGTTGCAATGCCCTCTCAATGTTGGCAAACGTTCGGCGTGCTTGTTGTTCAAACTCAAGCGAGACGAGTTGGCCCGTTTCGTCGAGCCCAGCTTGACCTGCCAAGAACACGAATGCTCCGGCGGATATTGCTTGGGCATATGCATACTTCGCGACCGGACTAAGGCCTGGCACTTCTTGGTGCCGCTCAATCTCAATCTCGGCATCGGGTGTCGGCATGCGTTAGACCGTAGCTGTGCGAACGACGCAATGTCTCTGTAGACGCAACTCAGTAGTCCGGAATGGCGCGTGCGACCGCATCTGGACGATGGGTGCCGGTGGGTGCGATCACTGTGACAACCAGAGCAGTTAGCGTGAAGAAGATCGCCTGGGTCGGGACGATACCGCCCCACGTGAGACTCAAGTTATAGACAACAATCGTGCCCGCAAGAAGAATCAGGCCAGTTGCTAAATAGGTGTAAGAGATCGCCCGGTGAATGCGGCCGCCGACAATGCAAAGGGCTGCCATCAGCAGCAAGTCCAGCGACAGACTCATACCAACGAGGCGGATCGATTCGAAGTCTTGAGCGCTGCCAGGGTCGATTGCGCGCCGCGCCAAAATGCTGCCGGTCCACAAAACGCTGATTGCGAAAGCCAGCTGGCATGGAATCCAAACTGCCTCGCGCGGATTCTTCACGCGAATCGGCGACGCCAACCCAAAATACATAACGAATATCGCGACCGGGAATAACAGCGTCGTGAAGTAGACAATTGCGTCGCCCGGTCCGGTGGTGTGATCGAGGCCTACAGCAAGAGACAAGAAAACCG
>JAHEXM010000106.1:0-1831 GCA_023252115.1 Micrococcales bacterium
GAGGGCCACCGGCGCGCGACGAGTTTCCTCCGCCGATAGCGCCACCCGAGCTGTGACTCAGCCCCTTGCCGCTGTTGCCTTTGCTTTTCTTAGCCTCAAGGGCCTGGCGAAATTTCTCGCGTGCTTCGTCATCAGCCGAGACCGAATCCGGCTCATTCGCGCCGTCGGACTTTGAATTTGATCGGGCATCTTTATCTGCGGCAGTCATTGAACAAGTATCTACCCGCATGTCACGAAGAAAGGATTGCCCCACCGGCCACAGTGGATGGCCTTGCTCTAGCCGGGTCGGCGAATCGTGTTCTGTAAGGACGCAAAGTTGGCTGAGCCGATTCCACTTGCTCGGTCATATCCAGGTCTCGCGCTACAACAGCCGACTTGGTACAGGTCATTGTTGCCACCGCGGATGTCGTAAAAGGCGGATTGATATGGCTTCTTGATCGAATACAACCAGGGATTGAGCATTCCCAGACTTGGCTTTCCCTTGGCCCGCTCGCGTGCAACGACCAGCGCAATCGATGACGCAAAAAGTGGCGTTGAAGAGCTGGTTCCCCAAACGGTTTGGGCATAGATCTGGTTCGGGTCGGTGCTACTAGTTATGAAGATCGGCCAGGCTGGTGCGCCCGATCCATGTGCGCTTACGTCGGGCAGTGTTCGCTTCGCAGAAGTTCCAGTCCGCGGTGTCCGCTGCCACCACGGGCGACTGAACACGCGCGACGTTCCGCCGCCGCCGCCGCTCACATTGATGTTCGGAGTGTTGAAGCTGCCGCCGTAGAATGCCGAGTCGTTCCATACCACTTCGTTGATTCGGCTGTTCGTTTGGTCAAGAACGATTCGGCTGCCGCCAACAGCAGTCACATAGGGCGACGACGCTGGAAACGAAACGAACGGCTTGACTATGTTGTTGGAGTCCTTGCAGGTCGACGAACCGGTATCGCCCGCTGCAATTGCCGTGCTCGTGCCGGCGAGTGAGAGCCGAAGTAGCACAGCATTCGTTAACTTCGTAGATCCGCTGTTTTGTCGGTTTTGCAAGCCATATTCACATGAGCCGTAAGACACTGACAGTACGTCTGGGCGCTTCTTGTCATTGAGTGCCGCAAAGAACGGCAGGAAACTTGCCGGCTGCGAATTCATCTCTTCATACACCGAGATTTGATTGCTGCGCCCAAGTATTGCCGAACTCATCTGAATGTCCAGATCGCCTTCGACGCCTTCGGCAAGCGCCGAGGTCATCGCGTCTGTTGTCACTACCCGTGCTGGACCCGATGACCAACCGAGGCATTGCGCCGCCGCGTTCGCAGCTGACTGTGAGAAACCCGAGCCCATGCTGATGATTCCAATACGTGGCGGCGATGACTTCGGTTTGACTCCGTAACCCAACTGATCCCTGATTCTCGTATCGCCGTAGGCCTGCGATGCCTCATTCATGGCCATCATGTTGGGGTTTGCAGAAACCGTGCCGCATGCATTTGAACTTCCGTGGTTGGTGGGGGCAGGAACTGACCCGCGAAGTGCGGCACGGGATGACGGCGCCCGGTCTTCGCCATTGACATGACCAGCGCTGCCAGCGAGCTGGCTCACGCTGGACCACACGGTTTCGGTGATCCGCCCGCGTAGCGCAGCCGGGATTGTCGGAGCCTTTCCATTGACGGGTGGCTGAATTTGCAGCGATGGAGGGGATGCGAACGCAACGAGCCCCATCTTGAATGTGCGCTCAAAGTCGCCAACGGTGCCGGTCGCTCTGACAAACACGCGAGACTTGTCGAGTGCCACGGTGATGCCGGTTCCCGTCAATGCCCGCCGAATTGCCCGCACGTTTGCGTTCGATGCACCG
>JAHEXM010000106.1:1841-6477 GCA_023252115.1 Micrococcales bacterium
GCGTGATCCCGTCGAGGACGCGAACCGCAGTTGTCTCTGCGCGCCCGCGTCATCACGTGCAAGTCCCCAATAGAACGTCACGCGTTGGTCTTTCGGGGCAGCGCGAGCGTCGCGGGCATCGCTAGGCGGATTGGGGCCTTCCAAATGGGGTCCAGAGGGCGACGGCGCCGGACTTATTGCTGCATTCGCCGGACTTGCAAGACCAAGTCCCGCCAAGGTGAGGATCGCGGCGCCCGCAATCAAGTGTCGCGATCTCATGCCACGACGTTAAGCACAGCGAGCGTTTGATTCAAATCGGCCGTCAACTAGCAAGGAAATCCCGTGCCGAGTTCGTCCTGGCGCCTATGCGATGTCTCAAACAAACACGCTGCGCAACATCGAACAAGTATCAAAACATCCAGTCTTACTGCAAGGATTGCCCCGTGGGCAGCCCGGCTCGATGTGATCAATTGCGGTTGACCGCCCGTGGCATGTTCATCACGATGGCGGTTGGGGCGCTCTCGCTTCTTGGCGGATGCGGCCATGACACGTCAATGCCGCATGCGCATTCGGTGGTTTCGGACACGGTCCCCACCCCGACACCCGTCACTCCGCAGTCGATCGAGAGTCGCCGCTGGGGCTTCGCAGCTCTGACCAAACTCGACGGCCAAGTCCCGCAGTACGAGGCGACCTTTGTTGTTCGGAATCAAACCAAGCATCGGTTTGCAATTTCATTCACTGTCAGAGTCAATGATGATTCAGGGATCGCTCTGAATTTGCCATTTTCGGTAACGTTGAATGGCGGAGAAACTCGCACCAGCAACCAGCCGTTTCAGTCTGCAACGCCGCTCGTACCGTCTACCGCGTCAATTGGTGAACTGTCCATCTCGAGACCGGCCAATTGAGCGACCAAATCCCGTGTCACGACTTGAACCTCGGCGAGCGCACGTACATGATCGGCGAATGACCCTTTCACTGCCAACGGGCAAAGCAGTTCGGATGCTAGTCGCGGTGGCGACCATATGTGTTGTGGGATTCGGCGCAACAGCATGCAATAGCGCGAGTAATGCCGAAGTTGACAAGAACAACACTTACGCCGATGCGATGAACGATTTTCAGAAGCAGACTCAAACTTTTGCGGCCACTCAAGGTTGCGCCAATCTGACCACACAGTCAGCTGCGGCAACCTCGATGCAAACAGATGTGCAAAAGATGCAGGCCGCGCAAGGTGCGTTGACTGGTCAGGCCGCGACCATTGCGGCACAAGTTTCGACTGCTGCGCAGAGTGCGCTAACGGCCGCCCAGCAATTTGTTGCAGCGTGCCAGTCGGGTAACGAAGCTTCGCAAGCGTCGTCGAACACTGCATACAACGCTCAGGTTAAAACGATCAACACGTTGGTCGAGCAGTGGAATGCGATGGCCAATGCTAAGAATTCATCCTGAGAACGATCAACGATCTGAGTAGGGGTACGGAATGTCTCTTTCTGAATCGCGAGTTCACGCCACGTTGCCGGCGTCCGACTTTGCGCGAGCCAAAGAGTTCTACAAAGACAAGCTCGGACTGACACCGGTACGGGATACGCCCGGCGCCGCTTTCTACGAATTCAGCGACGGCAGCCGGTTCGTGCTATTTCCCTCGGGCGGTGCGGCAAGCGGTACTCACACGCAAATGGGATTCACCGTTACCGACCTCAAAACAGAGGTTGCGGCATTGCAAGCAGCCGGTGTGGAGTTCGAGGAGTACGACACTCCAACTTTCAAAACAGTGAACGGCGTTGCCGAGAACGAGTTCGTCAAGTCTTCGTTCTTTTGGGACTCGGAGCGCAACTTGATCGGGATGGTCGAATTCAAGTAGTAGGTGCGGACGGAGCGATTGGGTCTCGATGAACGCCAACGATCAGCTAACGACGGTCGTCATTAGTCACGACGTTGCTCCTGGCCATGAAGGGGACTTCGTCGCGTGGCAAGACCGCGTCGTGGCTGCGGTCCAACAGTTCCCGGGATTCGTTAGCGCCGAACGGGTCCCGCCGGTTCATGACGCACAGCAGTCGTGGACCGTCATCTATCGATTCTCGAGTCCAGACGCTCATGACGCATGGGCGCAGTCGGACGTCCGTAAGCAACTGCAAGCCGAGGCGCCGGAGTTTGCAAACTTCAAGCTCGCAACACATTTGGGTGATTTTGCTGGGTGGATTCCATCAAAGAATGGCGATCCGCCCAGGTGGAAAAGCGCTACGGCAGTTTTCACTGCGTTCTATCCCACGGCAGTGCTTTTGACATTCACCATCGCCAAACTATTGACGGCCGTTGGCATCGATTCCCTGTGGTTGGTGTCGTTCATCATCAACATCATCGGCGTTGCATTCCTGACATGGAGTGTGATGCCGCTGCTCGTGAAGGTCATCGGCTTCTGGCTCGTGCCCGACGGCACGTTGACTTCGAAACAAGAGGCTGCAGGGCTAGGTGTCAACTTGGCTTTCTGGGTGATTACCGCCGTGATCTGTTACTTCCTCACCCTTTCTTTCGGGTAGCTGGCGATTGGGCCGATCGGGTGACCAGGCACGATCCATGCAAATCATTACCGGATGCTTGACCTGTGGAGTGCGATCAGGCCTGCGAGGTGCATGTCAGGTTCCCGATTGCACGTGAACCGTGAGGTCGATCGCGGGCGTCGTCCGCACTGGTCTCGCCGTCATAGTCGCCATTGCTTTGGCCGTTGGCCTATCAATTGTGGTCGTGAGTCCGGCCCGGGCCGACACCGATGGCTGCTTCACTTTTGACGTCATCAACACAAATCAAGCACGTATCACCGGCTATGACACCGGTAGCTGTTCCTTAAACGTGGTAATACCAAGCACGCTCAATAGTGGTGGCGCCAAGACGGTCACCGAAATCGGCACGGCTGCATTTGACGGATCCAGCATCACTAGCGTGTCGATGCCTGCGACCCTACTGGTGATTGGCACGACCGCGTTTGCAGAAAATCAATCGTTGGTTAACGTGACCATCGGGGACCACGTCACCACGATCGGCCAGGCCGCATTTTGGGACACTCACGTGACTAGCATCAACATTCCTGCCAGTGTGACTGACCTCGGTTCCAGCACCTTCGCCGGCGCCACCTCATTGGTTAGTGTGACCTTTGATTCGAATACGGCGCTCACGGATCTGGGGTACCAAGTATTTCAAAACACAGCTTTGACCTCAATCGTCATCCCGGACACCGTTACCACTATCGGTCCGGACGCTTTTTCTGCCTGTTCCCAACTCGCGAACGTGACATTTGGCGCCAATACTCACGCGATCGGTGACGGAGCATTCGGGTCCACGGGCCTTACCGTATTGACGATTCCAGACCAAATTACGAGCGTCGGGCAGGCGGCATTCCAAACCGCCGCATTGACTAGCGTCACCATCGGGAGCGGAGTCACCGATATTCAAGACGACGCATTTGGCAACACCTATGGGCTCCAACACCTGACCCTCGGCCCGAATGTCCACACCATCGGGGCCAGAGCATTTCAGAATGCTGCCCTCACCTCGCTAACGCTTCCAGACGCCGTGGCAACGATTGGCGACGACGCGTTTGACAACAATTCAGCTTTGGCGACGCTGAGTATCGGTTCAGGGCTTGCAGCAATTCCATTAGAGGCCTTCAAGGGATCTGGACTGACCACATTGAGTATTCCCAACACGGTCACCTCCATCGGGGCCAGTGCCTTTCAATGGTCCACTTCGCTGACCAACGTAACGTTTGGCAACGGCCTCACGAGCCCCATCGGGGCGTCAGCATTTCAAAACACCCCGATGACCAACGTGTTGTTCCTCGGCAATGACCCACCGGGTCTGGGCGTTGGAGTATTTGTACTAACTGGCAGCGCAACGTGGTACCGCGAACCATCGGCTACTGGTTGGTCGTCCACCTTTGGTGGGCACAACATGGCGGCGGCCGATGCTCCGACGGTCGCGACCGTTGCGCCTTCCAGTGGTTCCACCGCCGGTGGAACCGCGCTAACCATTACCGGCACCCATTTATTTGCCGGTGCGACAGTCGCCGCTGGTGGGGCGGCATGCACAGGGCCTGCAGTCACGAACGACACGGCCATGACCTGCACAACCGGAGCTCACAGTGCTGCCGCAGTCAATGTCGTAGCCACCAACCGTGATGCACAGACCGGCACCAAGACAAACGGCTACATCTACGCGGATACGCCCACAGTCGCTGGAATCAGTCCCGCTTTTGGGCCGACGACTCTGAGTTCAACTACGGTCACGATTGAGGGGACTGGATTCCCAATCGGTGATCCGTCGGTAGCTGCATCTGTCGATGGTGTTGCGTTGACCGGAGTGTCGGTGGTGGACACCACCCACATCTCAGGAACCTTGGCCTACGGACCTGTCACTACCGGACTCAAATCGGTAGCCGTCACAACCACTGGCGGAGGTCCGGTTTCGGCTGACGTGTACACGGTGTTGGCCGCGCCGACTCTGACTGGTGTATCGCCGTCCAGCGGTGGCCCATCAGGCGGTTCAGTGGTGACCCTGACCGGTTCTGGTTTTGTTTCAGGCGACACCTTCTCGGCAGACTTTGGCGGTCAGAGCGTGGTCGCCACCTATGTATCACCAACAACGCTTACGGCGACGACTCCTGCGCATG
>JAHEXM010000107.1:0-4260 GCA_023252115.1 Micrococcales bacterium
CCTTTGCTGTTCGCACCTTCGATATCTGTCCAGCCTGCTGATCCGGCGGCATTTCGCAGACCGGTCAACACCACCTCGGCTTCGTCGTCCGAATCGAACTTCATCGTCGTCGCGACCGTGCCTTCATGGTCGTCCAGCGGACTCGGGCAAGTGGCAACGACCACTCGGCTGACGTTTGTCGCGCCTATGGGTGTGGCAAACACTGATTGACCAGCCACTGAATCAACCCAGGCTGCCACTCCCGGTGCACACGCCGAGTTGGCTTTGCCACAACCCACCAGCGTGAGACTCGCCAAACATGAAACCAACGCGATCAATAACGCGCGCATTGGTGCACGCCGATCCCTGATCACCACACGACACTGACACAGGCAATTGCTGACGAGTTGCCCGGTGCGGATGCATAATCGGGAAATGACGAAAGCTGCCGTCCAGCCGGGCACCGCACAAGACACTGACACCTCAACTTTTACGCCGCACAAGGTGCGGGTTGTCGGCACACACCAGTCGCCACCACGAACCCTGATCCGTGAACGCGCCTCGGTGTTTTCTTTGCGATCAGCCATCGGCCGTAAAAGGCTGCGCGAGAGCACCCCGGTCATTGGCAATGACTTACCGGTGCTACTGGTTCCCGGGCTATTTTCTGGCGACTACTCAATGACGCCGCTTTCGAATTTCTTGAAAGCTGCCGGTTTTGCGCCGGCCCGCTCGGGAATCAAACTGAACATTGGTTGCACTAGCGAACTGGTGGATCAACTTGGCGAACGGGCAGACGAGCTAGTGCAGGAGTCAGGTTCGCGGATCGCAGTTGTGGGGTGGAGTCGCGGTGGATCCCTCGCGCGACTCGTTGCAGCTGCTCGCCCAGACTTGATCGGCGGCATTGTTTCGATCACAAGTCCTCAGGTGAACCCATTCGCAGTTAACCCATCAGTTGCTGCACAGGTTAATCGGCTGCTGCGTTTACACGAGGCTGGATTTAGCGGAGTAATGAGTGCAGATTGCGTTGCCGGTAGGTGCGCTAACCGGATGCTGGAACTATTGGCACAACCAATGCCAAGCAACGTCAGTTACTACTCGATCTACAGCCGAACCGACGGCATCGTTGATTGGCGCGCATGCCTTGACCCGTCGGCGCAATTGATCGAAGTGAAGGGCACACACCTCGGGATTGGCAAAGAACCAGCAGTGCTTGAACATGTTGCTAATTGCCTGGCGCCACTAGCAGAAACGGCAATGGTCAGAGCCCACTAGCCTTTGATCCACTTCTTTTCCGGAACGTTCCAAGCGGCACCTTGACCGTTGTTGTATTCCATTCTGCGGCTGGTACCGGTCGTGATAAGTGGATCGCCGTACATCACTCGACTGAAGAACCACGCTGCATCACTTTCTTCAAGGTTCGTGCAGCCGTGCGAACTGTTTGAGTAACCAATATTTCCATTCCATGGCGCACCGTGGAAGTACTCGCCCGTGTCGGTTATCTGCATCGCATACGGAACCATCAAGTCGTATACCTCCGACGTCACGCCGGCATTCGTCATTTCTTTCACGCGGTACGTGTCCATGATGGTCTTGATCCCGGAACGCGAAGTGAACCCTGGCTTACCAAGTGAGACACCAAATGAGCGTGCCTTTTTGCCATTGATCGTTACGTAGCCTTGGTCTGTCTTGGCATTCACATAGATGATCATTGAGCGACCGGTCTTAATCGTGCGCGTGTATTTGCGCGTCCCCCACGCAATGTCTTTGCCCGACCCGTGGGCGTACGCGCCAACAAGGTCGACGTTGATGGCGATCGACGAATTGCCTGGCCAGAACGTTTGCTTCGGCCCTGACTTCAACGGTCGATAGGCAGCCGTTTGATCCGATTCCCAGTACCAATCGCCGGCAACGGGATGACTGCTCGTCACGACCATGCGCTTTTCAAGTTGCGCGCGATCTGATTTGCGGACCGGATCGCTAAAGACGACTCGCGGAATGATTCCCACACCGTACTTGCCGCCACTCGGGGTGATCTCGGCGGTGAGAGTGTTCTTTGATCCGCTGGTCGAGCCAGAAAAATTGCGGGCAACGGTTTGTCCGCTCGACGGATCGGAAGCAGTCGCAGTGAAAAGGTAACTCGAACTTGGCGGCAACGGACTTGAGACCCAAGCACCTGAAGCGTTGACAGCGCCAGTCACATTTCCTGTTCCGCTAGGTACAACAGCAATACTCCATCCGGGTGACGCCGAAATTTTTACGACGCTTCCGGGAGCCGATTTCGCGCCGTCTGCGATTGTGCTCGAAATGACTGAAGCTGGATCTGGTGCAGACTTTGAATCCTGCGAATCGGACCCACCAGTCACACTGGCAGCGATATTTCCGCACCCAGCGACCATCAGCGCGGCTGCCAAGCAGGCAACATATCGACCTTTGAAGTGCATCGGCTTTCCCGTCTCGCGGTTCGTACTTTTGAGTATCGTCTTCGTAAACACGCATTGCATCCGCAAGACATTTGGGCACGCAGTGTGACGAGCGCACGAAAAATTCCTTACGAGATCTTCGTCAAGTCACCGTTACGGGCTAACCGTTGTTACTCAGCGGAGCCGTAGTCTGTTTTTTGTGGGGGATACAACGATTGCAATTCGTGGCAAGCGATTGCGCAAACCAGCAATCGTTTGCGCACTAATGACAACGGTGTTATTTGCGACGGGTTGTGATCCGGTGATCCCGGTGAACGTCCCAGATCAATACAAGTCTTTCTTCGTTGTGGCAGCAAAAAGATGTCCCGGTGTCTTGACGCCACAAAGTCTTGCGGGCCAGGCCTATGTCGAGAGTCATTTCAATCCCAATGCCAAGTCCGCGGCTGGGGCCGAAGGAATGATGCAAATCACGCCAGAGGTGTGGCGCAACTATGGAACAGACGCGAACGGTGACGGTGTCGCCAATCCGTTCTCGGCCGCCGACTCAGTAGCAACTGCAGCCAAATACGATTGCGTCCTTGATGCAGGTGTTAGCTCAATTCCGGGCAATCAAACGGAGTTACGCCTTGCGGCATACAACGCGGGGCTGGGAGCCGTGCAGAAGTACCGGGGAGTTCCTCCCTACGCAGAGACCAAGAACTATGTCGACCAAGTCATTAAGTACACCGACGAATTCGCCAACCAACTGGTGATTCCGTCTCCGACGAAATCGAAGTCAAAGAAACACTGACACGCCGCGGCGACCGCGGGGACTTTCGGGTGGTGGTGTGCAAAAGTCCCTCGTGGCCTTTGCATTGCACACTCATGCCGTTCCGACAAAACCGCTGACATCCAAGCAGCGAATCATTAGCGATTCCGACGTGTGGGACAAGCTTCACGCATTGGGCATGCCGGTTGGTGACCAGGACCAGTTCAAGCCTGCCGAACTCACTCGCGGCGTGTGCAGTTGGCGTGAATTGACGGGGAACAAAGCCACCCGTGCAGCGTTGACCGATGCGGAACGCGAGGCGATTGCGGCCACACCAAGCGACACAGCGTTCTCGTTGCCACGGTCAATCCGCAATGTTCCCCTCAGCGTCAACATGGTGTGCCAAACAGGTTTGTTGAAACAGCCCGGCAAACCACTGAAAGTGATTCCAGTGAGTACTGGAAAGTACGGCGGATCAACCAAGACTGGAATGTTCAGCATCTATTGGCGCTACCCCGGCAACTGGCAATCAAGTGCCACTTTCCCCAATGCAGATCATCGACCGAATATGTATAAGCCGTTGTACTTCCTGCGTGACTTGGCAGTCCACGGTTCACGGGAACAGATAACCGGTCGCCCCCAGTCGCACGGGTGCGTTCGAACACAGATTTCGGATCAGGTCCTCATTGCCAAAACCATGCATACCGGAAGCCGCATTTGGATCTATGGAAGTTACTGGACCGGAAAAGTAAAGCCGTTTGGTGGCAAGGTTTAAGGAGCCGGCGCCGGGGTAGTCGGAATCAAGTTGTAATCAGGCGCGGCTTCTGATGGCAATCCGGCGAGTTTTAACAAATCTTCTGAAGTTCCACTAAAGACATTGAGGTCCATCAAGGACCCACGATGTCCGGCAATTTGCCCATTACCGCTGAATTGCCAAATGGGTGGCTTAGGCCATCCTGGTATCGGCCGAGCCTCTGTGATTCCGACTCCGTATTCGGCCTGCCACAGCGGAAAGCGTGTCAAGCCTGGGTTCGCATTGAGTCGGGTTAGCGCGAAGTTGCTGTAGGTGTAGACGATCGGCGGGCGCCCAGTTAGTTCTTCAGCCGTTCGTAG
>JAHEXM010000107.1:4270-6449 GCA_023252115.1 Micrococcales bacterium
ATTCCAAGTCGAGCACAACCGGCAGGTCGCCTGGTTGCAATACGCCAACGCGCGCCGAAGCTTTCCGAGCGTTGGTTCGGGCATCACGAACCAACCGCGCACCCCTTCGGTCCTTTGGGTAGACGTATTGATAACCGCCAACCAACATGTGTGCCGCCTTGGCAGCTGGCTTGTCTACTCCCCACCAGCCGGCGGCTTGGCGGTCGGCGCTGCCGACCGTGTCCGATGCTTTGATGAAGACAAATCGAACTCCAACGCCACTCATTGCATTGAAGTCGAGCAAGCGATTCCCCGGGTGGTTCCACAATGAGATATCGACACCACGGATTTGTGTCTTGAGCCCCTGCTGGTTCCAGTTCTTGGCAATCGCCACCGACCGCGGGATTACACCTGGCGGCGGCGGATTAGGTGCCATCCCCGGCGCGATCGCGGCAGTGCCAGCCATTGCTGCAGCAACGATTGGGTCAGAGAGCATCGGTTCACCGTACGACGCATGATCCGAATCGGTCACAGCAACACGGCTTTTCGGCTGGCGGGTGCGCTTCCGTATTCTTGCCGGAACACCGCCAACGAAGGAGCCCCATGACTGCCCAGGCCGCCCAGAAACTCGATATGACGATGATGTTCGGCTTCCACGCAGCTTTTCGCCGCGATCTTGATCGGCTGGCCAAAGCAAGTGAGACTCCTGGGGCAAGTTCGGCATCAGTCCAAGCGGGATGGTTGGTATTCAAAACCGAACTTGACCGTCATCATCACGCCGAAGACGACGATCTTTGGCCGGTCGCCCGCGAGGGTCTGGCCTCAGATCCCGAGGGTCTGGCAGTCCTGGATGCGATGGAAGCCGAGCATTCGGTTATCGATCCGCTCATTGCAAACGTCGATGCGGCACTTGAGGATCCGAATTCAACGGCTGAATCGAAGACCAAGGCCGTTGCCGAATTTCGTGATGCGCTGACGAAGCATCTGGACCATGAAGAGAAAGATGCAATTCCACTGCTCGACCGCAGCGTCACACCCGAGCAATGGAAAGAGTTTTCGAACAAGCAGCGAAAGAAGCACGGGATGGGACATGCAAAAGTGCTCTTCCCGTGGATGCTCGACGGCGATATTCCCGAGGGGCGTGCCGTACTTGGACTACTCCCGCCACCTCTTCGTCTGATCAACAATTGGTTTTGGGTGCCTGCGTACAAAAAGACCCCCCGCTGGTAGGCCTACGCCCGCACGGCCGAGAATCGTTCGCCCAGGCGGCTCAACCGAACGGGCGCAATTGGCTGAAATTGGTACGCCTGGATTGCGTTATCGCTGCCGCTGCCCGACCGTGGGTTTGATGCCGAAAAGGCCGCAAACCAACGATGGGCAACCAGATGAAGATGCGCACGGTCCTTCCCTTGGTCTTGATCCCCACAGTCGGCGCAGTCATTGCTGCTCCCCTCGCAGTTGCTGGCATCGCCAACGCGGCCGTGCCACCGACAGTCCAATTGCAATGGAACGTGACCAACGACTGGGTTAACGGATTTCAGGTGGCTGCAACCCTGACGAATACCTCGGGTCCGGCGATCAAGCCCTGGCAAGTTTCGGTGACGTGGCCACATGTGGTCAGTTCGGCATGGGATGCCACATCAACGCAGGCTGGCTCGGTCACCACATTCAAAGCAGCGGCCTACAACAACAACCTTGCTGCCAACAGCAGCCAGAGCTTTGGCTTTGTCGGAATAAGCAAAGCCAACGGGGCCCGAGTACCGGTGTCTTGCACCGTTGCCGGTTACACGTGCACGATTTCGTCAAACCTGCCAGTCCCGACGCCAACGCCGACCCCCACGCCAACGCCCACTCCGACCCCGACACCAACACCAACACCAACACCAACACCAACACCGACACCGACACCGACACCGACGGTCACCCCAACACCAACACCAACACCAACACCAACACCAACACCAACACCGACGTCATCGAGCAGCGCCAACATGACCTTGAGGGTCGTCACCACGACGGACTGGGGATCCGGGCGCACGGTCGAAGTGACAGTTACCAACTCCGGCCCGAACGCAATCTCGTCGTGGAAGGTCGCCTTCCCATGGGCCGTTCAAGTCGGTGAACTGTGGAACGGAACCAGCACCTCGAGTGCTAACACCGTTGGAGCGCAAAACGCATCGTGGAATGGCAGCCTCGCACC
>JAHEXM010000108.1 GCA_023252115.1 Micrococcales bacterium
GATAGCTCAGTCGCGCCGGGTACGCGGACTCGGTCCCCAACAGCTCGCTGCCCTGAAAAGTGAGTTTCGGAGTTGAGCCGCACTTCGGGCGCGGAGCTGTTGGTCGTTGCCGGTCCTTCCGGTGTAGGGAAATCCACCGTCGTGCGTGAAGTGGTTGAACTACGCCCCGATGTCTGGCTGTCGGTTTCCGCCACGACCAGAGAGCAGCGTCCCGGTGAGACCGCGGGTATTGACTATGTCTTCATGTCCCGGCCGGAATTTGAGACCTTAGCCACGAGCGGTGGATTTCTTGAATCAGCCGAATACGCCGGGAATCTGTATGGCACCCCGCGCGAGCCGGTTCTGTCACGGCTTGCCAATGGCCAAGACGTAATCCTTGAGATCGAACTTCAGGGAGCGAGACAAGTAAAGGCCGCATTTCCCGAGGCCATTACGGTATTTCTCGAACCGCCATCCCTGACTGAATTGCACCGTCGATTGGCCGGTCGTGGAACGGAAGACGAGTCCGTCATCAGGCGCCGCGAAGAGGTGGCTAAGACCGAACTCGCGGCTGCCAGCGAGTTCGACTATCGGGTCAAGAACACGGATGTGGTGCCCACAGCCCATCAGTTGATACGATTGATCGACGGCTCCGCCGCATCTGGCTAGTTTCCTAGCCTTGCTTAACCATCGGAAGGACACTGAAGTGTCAGGCACTGCACCCCGCCCAGAAGGAATCACCGACCCGCCCATCGATGCCTTGATGGCCACGGTTGACTCCAAATACTCGCTGGTGATCTATGCCGCAAAGCGTGCGCGCCAGATCAACGCGTACTACTCGCAACTGGGCGAAGGCCTTCTTGAGTACGTAGGTCCGCTCGTTGAGACTCACCTGCAAGAGAAGCCACTGTCCATTGCACTTCGTGAGATCGACGGCGGGCTGTTGACTGCTGAGCCAATCGAGATCGACGAGAAAGCGGCACACTGAGCCGCCAGGTCGTTCTCGGAGTAGGTGGCGGAATCGCCGCCTACAAAGTGTGTGATCTGTTACGCAGGCTTAAGGAATTCGGTTACGACGTCCGAGTCGTGCCAACTGCCAGCGCCCTAAAGTTCGTGGGTCGTCCGACCTGGGAAGCGCTGTCCGGGCAATCGGCAAGTAGCGATATATGGGAAGAGGTTCAAGATGTCCCGCATGTTGCTATCGGCCAGAAAGCGGACTTGGTAATCATCGCTCCGGCAACCGCAGATCTGATGTCGAAGGCCGCGACGGGTCGCGCCGATGACCTGTTGACGTCGGTTCTGCTGACAACGCGCGCGCCGGTCATCTTTGCACCGGCGATGCACACCGAAATGTGGGAGCACCCGGCGACGGTTGCGAATGTTGAAACGCTTCGCTCTCGGGGAGCCATCGTCATTGAACCTTCGGTCGGTCGTTTGACTGGCCCGGATTCAGGAACTGGGCGCCTGGCCGAACCCGCCTCGCTTGCATCGGTTTGTCGAGCTGCACTAGAAGGCGGATCCGGATCAGCTGACTTGGCCGGGCGTCGAGTCCTAGTGACTGCTGGTGGAACCCGCGAGCCACTCGATCCAGTTCGGTTTCTCGGCAACCGATCCAGTGGGCGCCAAGGCTGGGCCCTTGCTGCCGCCGCGGCTGCACGTGGAGCTTCGGTCAAATTGATTGCCGCTAATGTCGATCTTCCAGAGCCGGCTGGCAGTCAAGTGATTCGCGTGGAAACGACGTCGCAGATGTTTGATGCAGTGTTGGCCGAGGCAGGTGAGTATGACGCGGTGGTCATGGCTGCGGCGGTCGCCGATTTCAGGTCGACATCGGTGGCAAATCGCAAAATCAAGAAAGATGACTCCGGAAACGTGCCCGAGCCGATTGAACTCGTTCGCAACCCAGACATCTTGGCTGCGCTCGGAGAAAAGTGGTCACAGTCGCCAACGCCGGTGGTGGTCGGATTCGCTGCTGAAACGATCTCGGATGAGCAAGACCGAGAAGCCGTTGGTGAAGCGAAACGAGCAGCCAAGGGAGCGAATGTGATCGTGGTAAACGAGGTAGGGGTCGAACTCGGCTTCGAGAGTGCCCTAAATTCGGCCAGCATCCTTGACGGATCAGGTGTTGTCATTCACGTTCCACAGACGAGCAAGGAAGAACTCGCGAATGCGGTGTGGGATGCGGTCATTGCCCGCTTACCGCGCGCCGAGCGAGGCACCGAATTCCCAGCGGGTTAGGCTAACCGCGGACAATTTGAGCACGCGAATCTAGATTCAGAATTCCCATTCAAAGGAAAGGTCGGAGTCGGCATGGCCGGTCGGTTGTTTACTTCGGAATCGGTGACTGAAGGTCACCCAGACAAGATGGCTGACCAGATCAGCGATTCCATCTTGGATGCGATGCTCCGTGATGATCCGCAGAGTCGAGTTGCGGTCGAAACGCTCGTGACGACTGGCCTCGTCGTAGTTGCGGGCGAAGTCACGACCTCAACCTGGGTGGATATTCCTGACCTTGTCCGTCGGACCGTTCTGGGCATCGGATACGACTCATCTGCCAAAGGCTTCGATGGCGGCTCGTGTGGCGTGCAGGTGGCGATAGGCAAGCAGTCTCCGGACATCGCCCAAGGAGTCGACGATGCGTTCGAAGAGCGCGCTGAAGGCTCACATGACCCGCTTGACCGTCAGGGAGCGGGCGACCAGGGCCTCATGTTCGGATATGCCTGCACCGACACCCCTGAACTCATGCCTCTGCCTATCGCTCTAGCGCATCGACTAGCTCAGCGATTGGCTCAAGTCCGTCACAAGGGCGAAATCCCGTACCTGCGCCCGGATGGCAAGACCCAGGTCACGATCGAATACGACGGTGAAAAGGGCGCACGTCTAGACACCGTGGTGGTTTCGAGTCAGCACGCACCCGATATTGACCTTGAGACTTTGCTCGCTCCTGACGTTCGCGAGTTTGTCGTTGAACCCGAACTTGCGGAGTTGGGTTTGAACACTGAGGGATATCGCCTCCTGGTGAACCCCACGGGTCGTTTTGAAATCGGCGGACCAATGGGTGACGCCGGCCTGACGGGTCGCAAGATCATCGTTGATACGTATGGCGGCATGGCGCGTCACGGTGGCGGTGCATTCTCCGGCAAAGATCCGTCCAAGGTCGACCGGTCGGCTGCATATGCGATGCGCTGGGTCGCCAAGAACGTGGTGGCCGCTGGTCTGGCGACCAAGTGCGAAGTTCAGGTCGCCTATGCGATCGGCAAGGCTCGTCCGGTCGGGCTGTTCGTCGAGACCTTTGGAACTTCTACGGTCCCTGAGCACCGAATCCAAGCGGCAATCGACGAGGTATTCGACCTTCGCCCAGCCGCGATCATTCGTGACCTCGACTTGCGTCGACCGATTTTTGCTCGCACTGCCGCGTACGGCCACTTTGGTCGCCAAGATGCCGACTTCTCGTGGGAGCGCACTGACCGTGCCGAGGCATTGCAAGCCGCTGTCTAGATTCCGGCTTCTGGCTCTGGCAGCTGCCGCATGTGTGGCTGCCGGAGCGCTTACAAGTTGCGGTTCGCCGCAAGCTGCACCGGTCGAATCCTCAGCTGCACCCACGGCCAATGCTCAGTGTCTTCAGGGCGCATGGAATGTGGATGTTGGACTGATCGCGCGCGATGCTGCCCAACAAACCCCGGAGTATGTCAAGGGCAGTGCCACGGGAGCAATTACTGTCACGTTTGTTGGCCCGAACCTGAACATCGCATATGCAATGAATGCCGAATTCCCGCAGGATCCGCCATCGACAGTCTGGCGCCTCGCAATCACTGGCGCCTCGAGCGCGACCTACACCGCCACGGACAGCATTCTCTCGACCTTCAATGCCAACAACACGGTGAAGGTAAGCAAAACCGTGGTCGTTGACGGCGCAGTCACGACTCAGTCAAACACCACCAAACAAAATCAGGCAATCGTGGACTTTGTTGACGGACCATTGGCGTATACCTGTTCTGCAACGACTCTGACGCTCGCCAATGGGCAGGGCTTTGAGTGGACGGCGGCTCGGAAACCCTGAGTTGGCCCTGGCCAGGAGCGCAGAACTGAAATGGAACAACTCACGCTGGACGCCACGCCGCGGCGACGCGCGCGTAAACCGGCACGTGTTCCGCTTGAACTTGCACAGGGCCGACCAATCGCGCGAGTGGCATTAGATGTCGCACCGGCCCACCTCGATCGGCTCTTCGAGTATTCGGTCCCAGCGAAGTTTGACGAGTCGGCTGTCGTCGGGGTCCGCGTGCGCGTGCGATTCGCCGGTCGCATCGTCGACGGATTCATAGTTGAGAGAACTGAGGTCGCGCAACACACTGGCACGCTGTCACCAATCCAACGAGTGAACGGAGTGCCGGTCCTGACGACTGAGGTGCTCGCGTTGGCTCGATCAGTTGCTGATCGATATGCCGGCACGCTGGCGGATGTATTGCGCTCGGCGATTCCTACGCGGCACGCCACCGCGGAAAGGGCGTGGGCGGCCACCCGAACCATGGCGAGCAATACTCCGCATCTCGCAGCAAGTGCCACCGGTCTACTCGATAAGTACACAGGTGGCGCGGCACTGGGTAACCGGGTGGGGCAACTGCACTCGGCAACGCGGGCAGTACTTACCGTCGCCTTATCGGATGATCCGACCGAAGTGATCACCGAGCTTGCGGGCGCAGCACTTGCCACCGGTTCGGTCCTCGTGGTTGTGCCAGATGCGCGGGATGTTGAAAGATTTGCTGGCACTCTCCGTCATCGATTTGGGTCATTGGTGCACACGTTGCAAGCCGACCAAGGGCCCAGCGAGAGGTACCGATCGTTCCTCGATGCCCTTGACGGCTGTGCACGAGTAGTTGTCGGGACACGGGCAGCTTCATTTGCACCGCTACGGAACCTTGCGTTGTGTGTTATTTGGGACGACGGTGACGAGTCGCACAGCGAACCACGAAGTCCTGGATGGCATTCACGCGAGGTGTTGGCACTGCGGTCAGCTCAAACAGATTGTTCATTTGTCGCAGCTGCGCACAGCCGAAGCGTTGAAACACAGCGAATGGTCGAATCAGGGTGGGCGCGCTCGATCGAGCAGCCACGCACACTGGCCCGCTCGCATCGTTTTGAACTAGCCAAGGACGAAGAATCGCCCAGGTCAACTTCGGACGTTCCCGGCGTTCGGCTCCCACACGTGGCTTGGGAGGCTGTGCACAACGCAGTAAAGGTAGGACCAGTCCTGGTTCAAGTTGCTCGATCCGGTTATGTGCCTGGCATCGCATGTGCGGCATGTCGGGCAACCGCCAGTTGTCAGGAGTGCAACGGCCCGCTGGCTCTCACCAGTGGACATGCGATCGCATCGTGTCGATGGTGTGGACGTCTCGCAGGGGATTGGACGTGTGCGGAGTGCGGAAGCAAGAAGCTTCGAGCCCGCGCAATCGGCGTGCAGCGCACCGGTGAAGAGCTTGGGCGCGCATTTCCCGGAGTACCAATCACTGTTAGCGGCCGGTCCGAGTCGGTGGTGGCGAGGGTGCCGGATACTGCCGGAATCGTGGTGGCAACGGTTGGCGCTGAACCAATTGCCGTGAATGGTTATTGCGCAGTACTCCTCTTGGACGGTGATTCATTACTTGCCAGAGCTGAATCGCGGAGTGAAGAAGAAGCAGTACGTCGGTGGTTCAACGCTGCGGCGTTGGCGCGACCTGATGGACGCGTAGTTATCTCGGCTGACCCAAATCAAAATGCCGTCCAGGCACTAGTCCGAAATGATCCGGTTGGCTGGGCTGAGCGCGAACTCGATCAGCGGACAAAACTCCAGCTTCCCCCAGCAGTACGAGTGGTGGCGGTGACCGGTGCCGACGACTTAGTGACACGCTTTGTGGATGAGTGCAATTTCGCTGCATCGTGGCGGGTGCTCGGGCCGGTGCCGGTTCCAACTCCCCTTCAACACCGGGAAACAGATGAGCTTCAAGTTCGCCTGTTGGTCACTTCACCGTTGCGTGACGGCCAGAAGTTGGTGAATTCCGTGCATACGGCACTTGTCACTGCCAGTGCCCGACCGGGTGGAGCAGGTGTCCATGTCCGGATAGATCCAATCAGTGTCTTGTAAGGAATGCGTAGGATACGGGCGTGACGGCGCAATCGATTCGTTTGTTCGGCGACCCGGTCTTACGCACCCCGGCCGCGGCCGTCGAGGTCTTTGACAAGGAGCTTCGCGTGCTGGTGCGCGACCTCACTGAGACGATGCTTGAAGCGCCAGGTAGCGGGCTATCGGCACCTCAAATCGGGGTGAGTCTGCGGGTATTCACCTATGCAGTCGATGACGAAGTCGGATACCTGATCAATCCTGATCTGGATCTCTCGGACGAATTGCAGGATGGACCCGAGGGATGCCTATCGCTGCCCGGATTGGTTGCCGATACCCCCCGCGCACTT
>JAHEXM010000109.1:0-3627 GCA_023252115.1 Micrococcales bacterium
TGTCACTTCGCGCATCTTGTGTGTCCAGATCAACAGAGCGTCAGTAGCACCGTTGGACCCACCAAACGTGTCATGACCGGTGTTCTTCAGAACAAGCCTTACGCCGTGTTCGCGAGCAAAGTTCACCGCCGCGGCGATGTCCTGCGCGCTTTCGGCCGCTACTGCCACCTGGCACGACTGAGTCGTCCAGGCACCCAGCCAACCGGTTGCCTGAGTGGTGGCTGGCTCGTCTTCGAGGTAGAAAGGATTGAGCATCAACTCGAGCACTTTTGCTGACTCGGAACTGCCGGGATTGGACTTGACAGCGTCTAGCGGCGATTGAACTTCGATCAGCCGCTCGCCGACAAGATCGCGAAGTTCTTGCCAATCTGCATCGCCCAGACCCAGATGTTCCATTTTGTCTCCTGCACCTGATTGCCGCTCGCTAGGTCAAAGCCCACCCTGTCAGAATCCCCGCGCGCAAGTGCACCCACTGCCACGCCTCGTCTGCTGCAAAAACCAAGCTGGCCCGCTCCCCATTTTTAAGGAGCGGGCCAGCTTGACGAATGTTTAGTGGTGGAAATGCTGCTCGTACCACTTTCCGACGGCACGACCATGAGCACCGCGCTTGCCGCTCGCAATTTTGGCCTTCGTCCACTTGCCGTTCGTGCATCGGCGAATTGACGCGTGGACGCCCTTGTAGCTTCCGTGGAATGTGCGGCATGACCGCTTGTGCGTGGCGTTTGCTGCAACGCCCGCTGTCGCAGGTGCAGCCTGCGCCGCCGCCGGAGCAACAAGCGCGCCGAACACCATGACGCCACCTGCAGCGGCGACAACTAACTTCTTCCCGATCATCAAAACCTCCGCGTCTTGAAAATTGACAGCGCAGACGTTACTGATCAATCGAAGAACCGTCCATTCGAATCCACCGCCGAGATCGATCTCGATTTAGCTCGTTAGCGAATGCCGACCTTGTCCAGAGTTACCTTGCAATAGGGACAAGCCGTGCTATCGGCGCCAACAGGGAAAGTGATCGTGGCACCGCAGTTGGTGCAAGGGATTTCGGCGGCACCGACGTCGAGTTGACGCCCGCAGTCTTCACACACCATCACTGTTGCGCCTGGCAAAGCCGTAAAGTGTCCGCCGCACCCACCACAGCTGCGTTCGGTTCCACCAGCGGTATCGATTGAGATGTAGCTGTTTTTCAGGCCGCTCTGGTCAAGCAGGGCGTCAGCTGCGTCGGCCGGCAGCATGCCTAACCATCCCTGGCAGAACATTGACCATGCGAATTTAGGGCCAAGCTGATCGGCCTGGTCTGGATCGAGTTCAGTCACACCCGCGCTCTTGTGTAGTTCGCCGAGGTAGGTGATTTGCTTTTGCAGGGTGTCGACCATCGGCCAAAAAGAATCCGGTTCAACCGTGGGCGACAACATGGCACCCGTATAACGAAGCCCAATCGCGCGTTGCCGCATCTCGTTAGTGAGCTGAACTGAGCCCGCATCGAAAGCATCGACAGTTGCGCTTTGGGCCAAGTAGTCGACCAACTTGTTTCGGTACCGAACGTCGTTCTTGGCACGATGGGAAACCGCGCTTGGTACGTATGTCACGTAACTGTTGTAGATCTGCTTTTGTATCTCGAGGTAGGCGACCTGATCACCGCTAGCTTGCGCAGCTTGTAGTTGCGGCTGTGCCCCATTGACGGTGTTCGCATATTGCGGATCGGTCGGAACGTCGCTCTCACATGCTCGACGAAGATCGTAGTCAACAAGTGAGCCGCAGTAGTCGCAGTAGACATATGCAGTCACCGATGGAAGCTTCTTCGGCGCGCCGCACACTGCGCAGGCGCATCGCTTGACGAATCCCGGTTCTGCAGGAGCGATCAGGTTCATCACCTGACGAGCCCACGTCATCGATCCAGTCGCAGCCCCAGATGTTTCTGAAACTTGCTGTACATCAGCCATCTGTTGCATTGCTTGTGCCTGCATTGCTTGCGCTTGTTTGACCAGGTCATCGACCGACTGTTGTCCAGCGCCAGGAATCTTGTTTCCGCCGAATATTCCCATCAGCTACTCCTATTCGTGCTGGTGTCAGCCAGCAAAATTACGGCACCTTGCGACGTGAGTATGCAGGAGTTCCTAGCGCTGCGCCATGCTCCAACTAGGGCACATGCGGGGCAGTAAAACCTTGTCGGCGTTCGCGTATCGATCACGCATGAGTCGAACGAGTAGTCTCGCTTCTCATTTCGACAATGCCGCGGTTGCCGTCCACTCGCACGATGTCGCCGGTGCGCAGCCGCCGTGTCGCATCCTGTGTCGCAACGACCGCTGGGATCCCATACTCACGCGCGATAAGTGACGCGTGTGCCAGAACTGACCCGCCATCGGTTACAACAGCCGCGGCTGAGGCGAATAGTGGTGTCCAGGCGGGATTCGTTCCCGGTGCGACCAAAATGTCTCCCGGCTCGATTGAGGCAAACTCGTCTGGCCGCCGAATAACTCTCACCGGGCCGGAGACCACACCTGGGCTCGCTGGAACCCCGGAGATGTCCGAGTTAGCAGTCGCCTCTTGGCGTTCGACATACACGTCGAAAATATGACGCCGTTCAAAAGCCTTCGACGGTTTGCCCAGCCCGATTGGTGGCATCAACTTGTTCTGTCGCTGCCACTGCATTTTCCGAGTACTGATTTCGGGTGCAAGGGTGAGGGGCTGGTCGGCTAGCGCGGCGGTTACCTCGGTGCGGTTCATCCAGAAGACGTCATCGGGCTCATCGATAACGCCGCGCTTGGTGAAGTCTTCGCCCAGTCGCAACAGCGCCCGCCGCATTACCGGCCAGCCGAGTGTTAGTTGACCAACGATTTCTTCTCGGACCACTGCGTACTGTTGAGCGATTCGGAGTCGGTCGTTGAAATCGGCGCGCAACTTTGGGTTGTTCGCGAGCGCCTGCCTGCATAGTGTCTCGGCGTTTGTTCGCGTGGCTTGAAGCTCACTACTTCTGAGTGATTTTGTTGCCTCAATGCCGGACTCACCGAGCGTGGGTTTTATCCAATCGAGAGTCGCAACGGCATGTGCCGCAGATTGGGTTGAGATGTCGAGTCCTGCAAGCAACAATTGATAATTGAAGTCGACCGATTGCGCCAGGTGCTTGGCGAAGAAGGTTGCGAGCGCCATTTCCGACTTCCAGCCGAAGCCGGCACCCTCGACGACGGGCAGCATCATCTCTCCGGATTTGGCCGCAACCTCGTCAACGATGTCGACCAACTGCTGACTGTCGGCGGATTCAACGATGGCCTCCGCTTTGGCAACGGTCTGCATGTAGTTGGGCAGGATGTCGTCGCGAAAGACTTCGACGATGGGCTGGGCGGTCCAGCGCTCGCTTCTGACTGGGTTGCTCTTGAAGGTGCGAAACGCGATGACCCATTTCGCGGTGAAGACCGGATGTCGCAAGACTGCTTTGAGTGCCCCAAATCCAGGGCAGCCAATTGATGAGTACAGCCAGCCGTTAACGACGATGTTGAATGGGGCATCCATCGAACCGCCGAGGTGAGTTCGCTGGCTCTCGATGAAACCTTGGTCACTCGCGGGCAGGTACCAACTGGTAAACAGTGGTGTCACCGGCTCGCTGCACCACTCGCCAAAACGAAAATCGCG
>JAHEXM010000109.1:3637-6314 GCA_023252115.1 Micrococcales bacterium
TGAAGCAGCCAAAGTCGATCGTCTTTGACTGCCCACTCGATATCGACTGGCTGACCTGAATCCGCTAGGCGACGTGCCAATTTCGCGATGCCTTCGATTGCCCCGTTTGCGATCTCGCCGGTCCCATTGGTGCAGCTGATGCCGTCGGGACCAACGGTCCAGTCCTCGCTGATTGATTCGCCGGAAACCAAGCTCTCGCCGAGACCGACGACCGCACTAACAAGGGCCGTCTGGCGATCACCAGTGATCGGGTTGGCGCTGAATGCAACTCCCGCGATGTCAGCATCGATCATCGGCTGAATCAGAATCGCGATCCGATTGCCAGCAAGATCGGCAGATGACTCGTCGCCGTAGGTCTGGACACGTGCACTGTTGGCAGATTCTCGTACTGCCACGATTGCGTTGGTGATCTCGTCAACGCCACTGACGTTGAGCTCGGTTGCGTACATGCCGGCGAACGATGCTTCCGCAGTGTCTTCGGCCATTGCGGACGAACGAACTGCAACTGGCCTGCTGGTAAAGCGCTGATCGACGAACGCCGCCGTGGCTCGCAATGCGTCCTCGTCAGCTGATGCAACGAACGATGCGAGCAGCACGACTCCGTCCGGAACCGGGTAGCCAGCCGCAGAGAGCTCAGAGAGGCTGGCAGCCTTACCACCAAGTTCCGAGGCAGCAATCGATCCGGCCTGACTCAGCAGGCAGATGCCATCCTCGCGTTCGGGCACGGTCATTTCGAGATCTGCTCGTTGTGCCATGCGTGCGACTCCTTGCCTTCTAGTGCTCCGATGAGCGTTTCGATTGCCCACGCTTGTGCGTCTGCAGCAGCGGTCAATGAGATATCCCAGCGCGCTGCGCTCTGCGCAGCTACCCGCACGCTGCATAGCTGCCGGATGACTGCCGTAATAGCCCGCTGTTGCTGATCATCAAGGTCTGCCGGCATCACGGAAGCGATTGCACCCGCGACGGAATCATCTCGTTGGTTGCGCTCGCGCACCCTGGCTCGGCGACCGTCGGAATTGTCGATGTCCGCGGGAGGTTCAAATGCGAATTCAGATGAGTCCGGCAGCTCGGAATCCAACATGTGCGCCACCTCGCGAAAAAAAATGCCAAGTTCATGTGGATCGGATGGAAGGTCACGTCCACCTGTCAGCACTTTGTCCCTCGCGAAGACTTCGGCGATGTCTTTCTTGCTCGGGAACATGCGATACACGGTGCTTTCAGAAACACCTGCTATTTCAGCGATCCGGGCGAACGTGAACACATCCGGATTGTCGAAGCCGTTGTGGCGAAGGGCAAGGTACACGCAGGCATTGAGCACCCGAGTGTGAGTGGCGCTGCGGTGTTCCTGGCGCAACGAAGGTGTTTCGTCAACGGTCGGGACCTTAGGCATGACAGTCAGACTGTCATATTGCAAGTCAGACTGTCAAGTCTCCTCGTGCATCATGGCGCCGTGGGCAAAAACGGATACATCCTCGGCAACTCAGAACCTGGAATGCGCGAGAGACTCGACAATCTTGCGGTCCTGGCGAACCCCGGCACATTCGAAATCTTCGCCAGAATTGGTGTCGGCAGCGGGTGGTCGTGTTGGGAAGTCGGTGCGGGTTCGCCATCTGTGCCCACTCGGTTGGCACAAGAAGTTGGCCCTGCGGGCAGAGTCCTTGCCACAGACATTGACACCACCTGGCTGGTTGGACCCGACACCGCTTCGTACGAGGTGAGAACTCACGAAGTTGGCACCGATCAGGCTCCCGACGAACTATTTGATTTGGTGCATGCACGCATCGTGTTGATGCATGTGCCGGAACGGGAGCAGGCTTTGGCGGACATGGCGGCTTGTGTCCGACCGGGCGGTTGGTTGGTAATCGAAGACGGTGATTCGACTCTTCAGCCCTTGACCTGCCCAAACGAGAACGGACCTAATGAGCATGTCGCCAACAAGCTTCACGCGGCAATGCGCAACCTAATGGCGCAACGAGGAGTCGACCTCGCATGGGGTCGCACACTGCCCCGCAGGTTGCGTGAACTTGGACTAGTCGATGTCGAGGCTCAGGGCTCATTCGGTATGACCTCGGCAGTCACGAACAACCTGGAGCGAGCAAGTATCACGCGCATTCGCTCGCTACTAATTGAGCAAGGCCTGGCAACCGAAGACGAAATTGACGAATGCATCGCAGCGATGGACGCGGGTGAGCTTGATATCTGCACGCCCGTCGTCGTCTCAGCATGGGCACGCAAACCTGCTTAGCGCACTGGGGAGGCTGACTGGGTTGGTCTACGCGGGATCGATCAAAACGCCTGGATTGAGGATTCCATTGGGATCCAATGAGGCCTTAGCTGCTTGCAAGGCGTGCGCGAACACGTCGGGGCGCTGCTGGTCGTACCACGGACGATGATCGCGACCAACCGCGTGGTGGTGAGTAATCGATCCACCGTGGTCGATCAGTGTTTGGGACACGACGCGTTTGATTGCATCCCATTGCTGAACCTCTTGACCGCGCGTTCCTGGCGTAAGGACTGTGTAGTACGGAGCGACGCCATCGGGATAGGCGTGAGTCAAGCGGCAGCTCACATGCGCGCGAACTCCGCACAGGTCCTCAACGACTTGAGTCGTAGCGGCCATGACTTGGGCATGGAACGTGGGAAACTTGTCCCAGGTCACTGCCGTTTCAAAAGTTTC
>JAHEXM010000110.1 GCA_023252115.1 Micrococcales bacterium
AAGGCCGCTTGTCTTCGTTCCGTTGTAGACGCGGACATGAATCGAGCTTGGCGCTACCGATACGGATGGCGCACCAGGATTGACGCCGGGCTTGTCTTGGACCAGTGGTTGATCTGAACGAAGCGTGGTGAACAGCGTTGCGGACTTCGCCGGATCCCAGATCACGACGTCGCCGATACCAGCAATGTTCTGATCGTTGTTAAGCGGAATCGTCTGGAATGAGATGTTGCTCGGACTGACGCCACGCGTGCGCTGGGCAAGTCCCATTAAGTCCGTTGGCCCAAGATTCTCGTCGGTCTTGATTGTCGCCATTGCGGCGTTGAGGAACGCAGTGAGGCGCACTGGGTTGAGCAAGATTCCAGCCGAGGAAGCCTTATTGAACATGGCAGCGATGAACTGCTGTTGACGCTTCATCCGACCTAGGTCGGCGCTCGGGTCGAAGTGTCGGGCACGCACGTATGCCAGGGCTTGCGGACCTGAAAGCTCTGTGGTTCCAGCTTTGATGTTGAGTCCCGAATCAACATCATGAATTGGCTTTGTAGTGCAGACAGGAACTGTTCCGAGTGCGTCGACCATTGAAACGAATCCAGCAAAGTTCACTTCGGCGTAGTGGTCGATACGAACGTTGGTTGCCTTTTCGACCGTGGCGACGGTGAGTTGCGGACCACCGATTGAATACGCCGCATTGATCTTCTGATGCGATGACGGGATTGTCCTGCCGCTGCTTGTTGTGTATGCCGGGATTTGGACGTACGAGTCACGCGGAATGCTGACGACGCCGACAGACCCGTCACTGGCCAGGTGAACGATCATCATAGTGTCGCTGTGACTGCCAAAATCGTCGTAGCCAGTGTGCAGCTGCGACTTCTGTTTCCGTGACAGCCCGGCTCGGTCGTCAGAGCCGACCACCAGGAAGTTTGTTCCGTCGTCATCGGCCGGCCGATCTGTCAGTCCGCCGAAGGCGTTTACGTGCTGAATCTGGCCCGTGAAATGGTCCGCAGTCGCATAGGCAACACCGCTAAAGCCAAGGATGGCAAGCGAAACCACGCCAGCGATGATGCGCCGACGACCTGGTATCACTGATTGTGCCTGTCGTGCAGTCCCCACGAACCCCTCCTACTAGCCGGCGGCCGCCAACTCGAGTGTGCTTTCTTAGCGTGCGACGCAGCAGGAGCTGATGCGGTGCCACCAACCTGGGCTGTGTGACATATTCATCAGTGACCCGACGCTGAAGAAATGGTACGTCGGACTTGTCTCGATCCAGCGAAACGCGGCTGCGACACGAGCAAGGGACTTTGAGCTCAACTGATCAAATACTTGAGCGCGGGTCGAACCCCGACACTTCACCAAATCAGCAAAGCGTCGGGGTACCGTTGGGCAGATAGATTTCGTCCAGCCGTGGAAGTACTTCCCTTCGCCTACGCCTTGCTTTGCCAGGCCGCGGGGGTCGCGAGCGAAGACGAAACGCGGCGATTGAGTAGGAGCGAGGCCAGATGGCTGCTGGAACTAGCACCCCTGACGTGGCAGGTGCTCCCAGCGACCCATTCGGTGGCGTCAGCACGATCTCAAAGCCATATCGCGCTGGTGTTCCACCGCTGGTGCCGTACTTCAAAGAGTTATGGGCACGTCGCCAGTTTGCGCGTGAAATGGCGCGCTCGACAATGCGGGCCTCTTACGCAGACACGCTGCTCGGGCGGGTTTGGGATCTGCTGAACCCAGTCTTCACCGGCATGATCTTTTACCTTCTCGTTGCTGTCATTTCAGGTGGTCTGAAGGAAGCTGACTTTTTCGCTTGGTTGATGTCCGGGCTGTTCGTCTTCACCTTTGTTTCGACGGCGATGACCGACGGAGTGAAATCCATCGTGCAAGCCGGCGGGATCATTCTCAACACGCCATTCCCGAAAGCACTGCTGCCGCTATCGAATATTTGGATTGAGCTGCAGCGCTTCCTGCTAAGCATGATCATTCTTTTCGGCATTTGTCTGTGGGCTGGCATCACGCCATCAGTTGCGTGGTTCGTTGCGATTCCGTGGATCGTCATCATCACCCTGTTTGCAATTGGGTGCTCAATGATGATGGCTTGCGCGCAGGTCTACTTTCGCGATGCTGGCCAATTGATTCCCTACATCCTGCGACTGTGGCTCTACGCGTGCCCGATCTTGTGGTTGCCGATGAAAGAAACGCAATTCCTGACCTACACCAATCCGCTGTATTGCGTGATCCTCGGCTTTGACGAAATCATTATCAAAGGCCAGGTGCCTAGCCTGGCAACTACTGGCGCAGCGCTTGCGTGGACCTTGGCGGTCTTCATTTTCGGGGTCTGGGTGTTCATGTCAAGGGAGCGTGACTTTGCCATCCGGATCTGAGCTCCCAATGATTTCGGTGCGTGACGTATCGATCACCTACAAGACCACGTTCGAGAAAGCCCCGCCCTCGTTTCGTAAGTCTGTTGTTCGGATGGGCCGTGGCAGTCGAAATATTCGGCTGGTCGAGGCGGTTCGCAACGTGTCATTCGAGGTCTATCCCGGACAGACCCTGGGACTAATCGGGCGCAATGGCGCTGGCAAGTCGACACTTGTTCGAGCCATCGCGGGCATTCTGCCTCCGACCAAAGGCGAAATCGAAACGCGTGGACGCATGGGTACGCTGCTGGCTCTTGGGGTCGGTTTCAACCGTGAAATTTCGGGTCGAGACAACGTCATTCTGGGTGGGTTAGCCAACGGCTACACACGCGACGAAATCGAAGCTAAATACCAAGAGATTGCCGACTGGTCTGAGCTCGGCGACTTCCTCGAAATGCCGATGCGTACATACTCTTCGGGAATGTTTGGGCGCCTGGCATTCTCTGTTGCCGTTCACTTGGACCCCGACATCCTCTTGGTCGATGAGGCCTTGTCAGCCGGTGACGCCGCATTTCGCGAGAAGGCCCAGGCGAAGATGGAGAATGTCGCCAAGAACGCCGGAGCAATGGTTCTGGTCAGTCACGGCCTCGGCATCGTGCGAGAAATGTGTGATTACGTGGTGTGGCTTGAGCAGGGCGAAGTCATGATGGCTGGTGACCCGACCGATGTCATCATCGCCTACGAAGAGAACCAAGGGGTCACCGAAACTACGATCACCCGCGAGGATATTTAAGCGCCGGTCTGCCTGGCGCTAGCTGCAGGTTGCAGTATCTGCTGCGTGGATGCTCACTTCGCCTTGCGTTGAGGACGCTGTCGGCGGCTTGGCCTTGGGTGTCGCAATGACCAGGCTGTGTGCGCCCTGGTAGTCAGGTCCAATTGTCAAAGTCAGCACGCGCGTCTTCCCACTCACCGGAACGATCGTCTGGGTGTTTACCGCGGCTGCCAGTGTCCGGGTCGCGGATTCACCCGCCGGCGTATTCGAGATCGTGGTCTGGGTGACGGGCGCTGGTGCATTCCCGACGGTTTGCACGTTGTAGCCAAGGGCTCGCAGTGTCGCGGCGGCCTTTGTAGCCGCCCCCACAGTCGTCGTACCGTTCAGCACATTGACCGTGATGTTCGCGGGTGCGACAGTCAATGGCTTTCCATCGGCACCCACGGACGGCTTCGGCGGCCATTGGGTGTCATTGATGATCGCTTGCCAGATGGGATTTGCTTTGGCGGGAATCCACGAGATCGTGGCCTTGTCCGAGTTTTGGGACCACGGAACTGTGGTAAATGTGACGTCGGACGGCTTGATCTGCTGGACGTTAATCGCAAGGTCTTTCAGAGCATCAACATTGGCCAGACCTTGGTCGGCAGAGATCGACTGAGTGGCAGAGTCCAAAAGGTTAAATAGCGTGATGGGGTTGGAGATAACCCCAAGGCTCGTGGCCTTGCGAATCGCTGACGAGATGAACTCTTGTTGCCTGTCGATGCGACCGATATCGCTGCCATCACCGAGTTTGTAGCGAGCGCGAACGAACGCGAGTGCTTGCTCGCCCTTAACCAGGGTGTGCCCGGCATTCAGTTTGAGTTTGCTTTCGGGGTCGTTGACCGGCTTTGTCATGCAAACGTCAACGCCGCCGATCGCATCGACAACCTTCTTGAAGCCGACGAAGTCCACTACGACGAAGTGGTTGACGTGGACGCCAGTCAGTTCTTCGACCGCCTTGACCGTGCAACTGGGGCCGCCGATATCGAATGCTTCGTTGAATCGGTCGACCTTTCCGGTCTCGACTCTGCCTTGCTTGTTGGTGCAGGTCGGCAGCATGACCTTCGAGTCCCGCGGAATGCTCACCCCAAGTGCACGGGTGCGGTCACCGGAGATGTGCAGCAGGATGGTGGTGTCGCTGCGGGCACCCATGATGCTTGACGCGTGGCCATGGCCCTTGGCATCCGCACCTTCGCGGGTGTCGGAGCCCATCAGCAGGATATTGATCGGTTCGCCTTGGACCGGGCCCCCAAGGTCCGTTTGGACCCCATCCTGGTTGTTGGCGATGCTGGTGATGTTGCGGTCAAAGCGGTTGTATGCGAGCTCGCCGGCTGCGGCAAGGCCCGTCGATACGAGCACCAGGCACGAAAAGACCGCTGCCAAAACGCGGGGCCAGCGGCGTCGTCCGGTCTCACTCACGTCGGCTTGCCCTTCGATGGGGGTCTGTCAGGTGGATCTCACTAATGACAATTGAAGCATTCTAGGTCGATATTGGTTAAACGGCGAGCAGGTGGGCTTGATCTCTGCGACGCGGCGTCGGATGGGTTCGTTCCGCCAGTCTTTGGCGCTGGAGCTGGCCCTACAGATCTGCGGTGGCCGTGATTTGTTCAGTTGTCATGCGATACGGTGTTGCTGTTGGGTCCGGATTACCCACGATAACGACCGATCCGCCAGACACTGCGGGAACTGCAAAAAGTGAGAGCGCCAGATCAAGCCTGCAGATAATTCCCGTGGAATTGACCAGTAATCGGCCTCCTTCGTCAAGAAACCACTCATCGGCCAGTTGTGCACTGCGAGCAAGCGCATCGAAATTCGAAATCCGCTGCCCGTCGACGGTGAATGCGGTACTCGCCGCCGTGGGTCGGTCGCCTGGCGCCACTTCGTAATAGTCGCCGAACCCCAGTACCTCGGCGCCAAAGTCGGTGATTCCAGGTGGAAGCGGTGAAGCGAATCGCGCACCCATAGGCCGCAATGAGCATGCAACAACTGCGATGCCATTGGGTGAGGTCTCATTGACTTCGTCCGGACCAACGACTACCACCGCGTCGTTGGTCTCGGCTGGGCCGAGCGCAATTGGTGCACCAACAGCGGCACATGCCGCCAACCAGACGGCGGTAATCCAGTGTGCCGGCAGGCGCACACGGACCACATCCCCGGCACCGATATCAAGTTCGTCGGTCAGGAAGTTCGCCGTCTTGGCAACCCAGTTGTCAAAGGTCAGTGCCGACAGTTCGATTCGCTCGCCAGTCGAATCGTCGTAGAAGGTGATGAACGGCAGGGCTGGCGAGACGGCTACGACACCCCTTCGGGTCTCATCGAGCGTCGTTGAATCAGCGCGCATTCCCACGGATGCAGGCTACGGGGGGAACTCGACCGGCCTGCTCTGGCAGGGTGTGGGAATGCTGGAAGCCGTCTTGCTCGTGGGAGGCAAAGGCACACGCCTGCGCCCATTGACCAACAACACGCCCAAACCCATGCTCCCAGTTGCGGGCGTACCCGTCACTGAGCATCAAATTCTGCGCGCTCGCGAAGCCGGTGTGACGCGCGTAGTCATGGGTACGTCGTTCAAGGCCGAAGTGTTTTCGGACTATTTCGGCGCAGGTGAGGACCTCGACATTGAACTGCGTTACGTCGTCGAGGATGAGCCCCTGGGAACCGGCGGCGCAATTCGGAACGTCATCGGGGAGTTGGACTCAGGGCCCGATGATCCGGTCATCGTCTTCAACGGTGACGTGCTGACTGGCCTCGACATTGCGGGGCTAGTTCGGCAATGGCGCGAAGCGAAAGCAGACGTTGCGCTGTATCTCACCCGGGTAGACGATCCACGCGCGTTTGGTCTGGTGCCGACCACGCCCGATGGTCGAGTGTCCGCGTTTCTGGAGAAACCGCAAACCCCGGAAGAGATAGTCACAGACCAAATCAATGCAGGTTGCTACGTATTCAAGCGATCAGTTATCGATTCAATCCCGTCAGGACGACCAGTCTCGGTCGAGCGTGAAGTCTTTCCGAAGTTACTGAACGACGGCGCAGTCGTGATTGGCGTTGTTGATGATGGCTACTGGCTGGACCTGGGTACACCGTTGGCGTTCGTACAGGGGTCGTGCGACTTGGTGACTGGTCTGGCTCCATCGCCAGCAGTCCGGGACCCAGGTGACGAC
>JAHEXM010000111.1 GCA_023252115.1 Micrococcales bacterium
TGATGCAGATCCGTGGAAACGTGCTGGGCCAGCTTCCACTAGAGACTGACATGAATGCCACCCAGGCCTCCGATGGCAAAAAGGTCGAACTTGCCTCGACACCCGAGAGCGGAAAGATTGAGAGCGCGTCGCTGGGCGCAGCAACTGTCGACAATGCTCAGGTCGGTATCGCCCTGGACACCTCACAGCCAACGGCGCTTGGGACTGACCTCGCTAAGAACCCCGATGCCTACAAAGAGCCTGCGTCGAAAGAGTCCCCGGGTGTGTCCTTCGCTGGCAGCTTGCCAATCGGCAAACAGAAGCTAGATGTTGCAGGTCGAGCTTCATTCGCCGATGGCAAGATCAAATTGAAGCTCGGCGCGAAGTCGAATGAGCTGGCGTTCGGCTCATTCAAAGTGAAGAACCCCCAGGTCGAGGCAGGCGTCAGTTTCATCGTTGCCGAAAAGAAACTTGGCGACGACTTCAGCCTCAGAGCCAAGGGTGACGCAGAGATGCTCGGGACGACCGCCGGCGTCGACATCGACATGGCGTATGCGGGCGGCACTGTTAGCAGCTTCAAGGGCACCCTCGGCGTCCCTAAAGGAATGAAGGTCGGCAGCAAGGTCGTGGTCAAGGGCGCAGGCTCGATCGGCTGGACGTCAACGAGTGGCTTGAGTGTCAACATTGGTTCAGCTGAAGAGAAGACCAGTCTCGCCTCCGTCGAGGTGTGCACCGCTGGTGCCAAAGACGTAATGAACGGTCCGACGAAGGTCGGTGCCGAGTGTGAAGCCGGCGGCAGCATCGGCTTGACAAATGCCTACTTGACCGTCAATCCAGGAGGCTTCAGCACCGCGGGAAATCTGAATCTCGGCAAGACACTAAACGCGCGCGTGAACGGTGCGTACTGGTCAACACCGGATGGCAAAAACGACAAGGTCGAATTCGCTGGCAACAATTACGTGGCACGCCCCGGCGATTACAGCTTCGGAGTCACAGACGCGAAGATCACGATGCCGACCGGGCAAGTATCCGCAAGCGTCGCGGTCGCCAAGTTCAAGCGGGGCGGCGACGAGATTGATGGTGCCCGACTCGGGTTCGAAACGCCGGTAATGAATGGGCGCATTGGCTTTGACGGAACGTTCGATTCCGGCGGCAAGTTCACCGCCACTGGCACGGCTCAAAACATCAGCCTCGGTGGCTTCAAGATTGACCAAGGAAAGGCCACGGTCTCGAACGCTAGTGGCTCAGTAGCGGTGGACCTAGATCTCAAAGCGAAGCTCCTCGGAACAACGCAAATCGACTTCGTCGGGCAGTACCGAAATATCAACGGCTCCGTCGGCGTCAGGATGCGTGGCTCACTCAATATCGAATTTGCCTCTGGCTCAAAGGGCGAGGGCAGCGCAACGTATTCCAACTTCCCGGAGGATGCCGGATTCGGGCTCGGCTTCAAATTGAAAGTGGCGGGTGGCACCGAGGTTGAGTTCTTAGGAGTGCTGCGCAAGGTCAATTCCGAAACGCTGTACCGAGTCAAGGGTGCCGTTGCGGTTCCGGTTTCACCAGGTGTCGTGGCCGGTGGCATGGTGCAACTCGATAACTGCGTGGACACCGGCGCATATGCCTGTACAACGGCGCGCAAGATCAACAACGAGACTACACCCCTACTGACGATCGGTGCCTCTGCCAAGGTCGGCGGCGGTCTCATCGATATCAGCGTCAAGGGTGATGCGCGGTTCGATGGCGCGTTCCGTCTGGTCGGTGAAGGGCGCGCCGGACGTCGCTTCGGTCCATACAGCTTTGGGATCGGCAGCGCGGAGGCAGGTTTCGACATGTTCATCTCGGCATGCATGGCGAATGAGAAGGCGACCAAGAAGGCCGGCAACGCCGAGTTGATGGGTTGTGGCAAGAACAAGGACCAGCCGTGGGAAGCATCGCTGGATGGCGGCGCCTGGATCAAGGGAACTGCCGGTTACGGGTGGTTTAGCAAGTCGGGTCAGATCGACGTGAGAGTTCGGGGACGAATGGGTCCGACCGAGTCGAAGTACTGCGCCAGCGGGAGTTTCATTGGGCTCAGTTTCAGCTTCGGAGAGTGTCCATGATGACGCAGGAATCAGAGAATGTGGAAAACGAGACTCAGGATCGAGTTCATTCAGATCAATCGAGCGAAGGTGGACGACCGATGAAACACAGTATCCGCTGGGCGAGCGCCGGGTTAGGGATAGCAGCATTGCTCTTGGCCGGATGTTCGTCGACCGCATCGACGAACAACTCCGTCACGGATCGCAACGCTGCGGCGCAGAATTCCTCCAATGCAGCAAACATTTCAAACGGTGACGATCTTTCCGCGATGCTCAAGAGCTCAAACGTGCAGTGCAAGTCTGGCGCCACAACATGGAACAAGCCTGCCGGGACCTCTCCTTTCGTTTTAGTTCGCGGGCAAGACCCAGAGCACAACGACAAGTGGCCAATAACGTTGACAGACGGCGGCGGCACGCGTGCGGTTGGATTCCAAGTGGACAGCTCGTCACGCATAGTTGATGCAACGGGTTCACCCATCGAGATTCCTCGTCCCGAATTGACCAGTAACGCTACCTGCACTGCAGATGGCGGCAACACCGTATTTGCTTTGGGTAGGTGGGAAGAGATCAATGCACTACGCCTCGCGGGGAATAGTGACTGCGTAATAGGACCGGGCAAGACTTCGGGCAATGAATTGAGAGTTGGTAACTGTGAGCGGGGAATGACAGGTAACGCAAAGCAGCGCCTTAACATCGATTTCAAAAATGGTCACTTGATTGTCGACGGCAACTGCGCGTTTACCGAGGGCCACGATCGTTTACCAAGTGTCCGAGTTGGGGACAAGTCTCGCAGCGGTCACAATTGTTGGAGCGGAATTTACGCCGATCAACAGTTGCGCAACAACCAGAGGTGTTTGTTTGCTTATGCTGACCCAACATCAAACAAATATGCGTTGCGATATCTCAAGGAAAGTGACAGGAATGACCAGTGCCAGAGTCCCAATAGCCGTTTTACGTTTGGAAAACTAGCGGTCCTCAACAGTGACATTAAGGGCGTCGCCAGCTTCGCTCCAATCAAAGGGCTCCCCGATCTGCCCGCCGTGACCGTAACGGCGGCTGGTCCACCGAGTTGCGCACCTTCAGGTAAGCCGGAACCCTACGCTTGCACCACTCGCCAATCGTTTGACGCGGTACAGACGGCAAACCTGAGTCAAACCGCGTTCGGAAGCGCCAAGTTGTGGAACTTGCCGGTTCGGGTAGCAGTAGAGAACTTATCGGGCGCACCAATAGGGGTTTCATCGGCTACAAACTTTGACACAACCAAAGCGACTTCGGCCAAAGCTGGCTCGGACCTGTCGAGTATGGCTCCAATGAACTCACCGGCGGTGCAGGCTCTCGAGCAGGACGAGTCAACGGCGAGCGCATCGGGATCGCCGACATTCGCCCGACTCGTGAACTCAGGTGGTGATGCGCAGGTTCCAAATTCGCAAGTCACCATGAGGATTGCTTTGACGACCGGCGACGCGCACGCAGCGACAGCCTGCGCTGGCCATGGCGACTACACGGCAACGGTGAACGGTTCTGACTGCGGCTACATCGATGTCGCCTTAAACGTCCCCGGCGGAGCTGCTGGTAGTGAACGCATCTCGGCCGTGAAGTGGGGTTGCCGGGTAGGCGGATTCGCGGATTCAAACAAGAACTCGCGCTTTGTTGAGGTAAAGCTCGACGATTCAAACCCAGGCAACGCCAGTTCACTTGCCGCCGGCGGCTTCCTACCGCTGAAGGTCGTTATCCATGACGACGTCAGCGATCCTGAGGGCGACTTCACGAGGTGCCGATCGGTGAAGAAGAGCCCCGGCAGTGTTCCGACAGACGAATCAATCCAGGTGTCCTAGTCATGCAACGGCAACCGCGTCGGGAAGCGCACTCTGTGATAGCGCTGACCTGTTCGGGTACTGCTGACTTGCCAGCAAACCCAGTGTTGATCAAGGCTGCTGTAATGAAACGCGCGGAGGAATAATGAGGTCAACAATTTTTCGAGCCGTTGTGCTGGTCGCCGTTTCCGGGCTCGTGGTGGCTGGATGTTCATCGACAGCATCGACGAACAATTCCGTCACCAATCGAAGTGCTGGAGCGCAAACCACCCCCGCCGGACAGGTTTCAAACCCTGCCGAACTCACGGCGCTGCTCAAGACTTCAGACGTCAACTGCAAATCTGGGGACACTGAATGGGAAAAGCGGGCAGGAAGCCCTCTTTTCAAGCCTTCCGAAGTGGACGAACCGAGCAACCTTGCTTGGCCGGGATGGTCGGCACGTGGTACTGGTCCGCGTGCAGTCGGCTTTCAAATGGACTCGGCATCTCGTCTTTTCAATACAAAGGGTGAGCTAATCGATCCTCGTCCCGAAATGCACGGTTCCGCTACCTGCGGGGTTTCCGGCGGCGGCCCGCATTTCACTCTGAGCCAATTGCAAGAAATAAGTGTCCTGCATCCATCCAGAAGCAAAACAGACTGCGTCATGACACAGTCGGCGCAGGACAACAAGTTAGTAGTTGCGCCGTGCGAAGAAGTGACGAGCAATGCCAAGCAGCGCCTGGACATTCGCTTCAATGGTCGCAAGTTGATGGTCGGTGAAGCATGCGCGGAAACCCCAACAGACTCAGACCCTCGCTTTGTTGTCGCTAGTGGTAAAAACTGCTGGCAAGGGGAGTTGCAAGGGGAGCCCCCCGACGAGCATTTGGTGGGACCCGGCGGGTTCTGCCTGTTCGTAAATGCGCCTAAGACTAATGGTCGCCCAACCCTCCGAGCTCCCAATCTCAGCAGTAGCGGCAAGTACTGCAATGGCAACATATTCTCATTTGGAAAATACGCAGTCCTCAACAGCGACTTCACAAGTGCGGCAACCTTTCAGACCGGAGATCTCGGCACCGCACCTGCCGTCGCCCTAAGCGCGGCAAGCCCGCCGCGTTGCGATACGGGCGGAAAGGCGCTGCCGTTTGCTTGCATAGCTCGTCAAGTGTTCCCAGCGCAAGCAGATGGGCAACTTCGAACGGCCTTGGCAAGTGCCACCCTGTGGAATCTACCGGTGCAACTTTCCGTAGTGAATCAAGCTGGCAGCCCGATGGCAGTTTCCACGTCATACGCCACCCACGAAAAGTTCGATTCCGGCAAACTGAACTCAGCAAAGGTTGGCTCTCAAACCACAGGCGCAAAGTTGATGGGCCAAGCGACCCAGGCGATTCTCAATCAAGACGATTCCACCTCCCCAACATTTGCTCGGCTGATTGACTCTGGAAACCCAGTGAAGGTCAGCGACAGCACTGTCACACTAAGAATTGCGACGACATCCGGAGACACCGACGCCGCGAAAGCATGTTCTGGGGCAGGCGCATTCACCGCCACTGTGCACGGCGCGGAATGCGGGTACATCGACGTACAGGTCAAGATTCCTGGTGGGGTCGCGGGCAAAGACACCGTGTCAAGTATTGACTGGGGATGTCGGGTCGGCGGAATAGTTGACGGCATTCTCGACAAGCGGTTTGTCGAATTGTCCCTAGCCAAGCAAAAGCCAGGCAATCCAACGTCGCTTGCAGCTGGCGGATTCTTGCCACTTCAAATCACTGTGCGTGATACCGCCAGCGAGGACGAGTCATCAAGAACCTGCAATTCGGTCAAGCGGGAACGCGGTACGTTCTCGCAATTTACCCAGGATTTGGAACCGGGTTCGAGATAGTCCGGTGAGGCGTAACCCAAGTGAGGCGTAGCCCATACGAGTGGGACCTGAGTTGCGACAGACACCATGTTGATCAAGGCTGCTGTAATGAAACGCGCGGAGGCATTATGAGGTCAACAATTTTTCGAGCCGTTGTGCTGGTAGCAGCTTCCGGACTCATCGTGGCTGGGTGTTCATCGACTACATCCACTTCGAATTCCGCGGTTGAACGAAACGCTGGTGCGGCTCAGAGCGCGGGTGTGCCGACAAACCCGGAAGAGCTTGCGGCCTACCTTAAGAACGCCAAACTCGAATGCAAGTCCGGCGACAAAGAATGGACAAAACCGGCCGGGCAGGCCGTCCCGAGCGGTGGCAGCAGCGGCTTTAACAAGTGGCCCATCGACAAGGATGCTTTGCCGGGCGTGCGAGCCGTTGGCCTCGTTGGAACTCCCGCGAGCAAGATTGTTGATGCCGCAGGGAAGACCACCACGGCATTGCCAACAAACACGAAGACCCCGAACTGCGTGGTGTCTGGCGGTGACAGCTCTGCAATCTTTGTACTGGGTGAACCAGTCAAGACCAACCTTGTCCGTGAGACGTCGACC
>JAHEXM010000112.1:0-4984 GCA_023252115.1 Micrococcales bacterium
GTTTGTCGACATACTCAGGCCGCTCGATATCCGCCGGAACTGAGCGCCGAGCACTCAGTGTTCCCGCCTGCAGTGACATAGGGGCCATCCTAAGTGCCACGATGGGCGGAAGCGGCAGCCCACCGGTGCCGCTTCCTCGACGGGAAGTCCAATGGTTAACGCGAATTCTTCGTTTGGAAGGGTTACCCCTGTGACTGACTCTGCCGCGCCCAAGCCGGTGCGTGATCCGTTCGAGCTTCCAGACGTCAAGGGCTACACAATTGGCATCCTTGGCGGCACTGGAGATCAGGGCCGCGGCCTCGCTCGTCGATGGGCGATGGCGGGCCACCGGGTGATCATCGGATCGCGCAATGCCCGACGAGCCCTAGATGTTGCCCTTGAAATGGGCGTCGGAGTGACCGGCACGGATAACCCATCGTGTGCCGACGAGGCAGACATTGTGGTCATCGCGATTCCGTGGGCAGGACATGCGGAATTGATCAAGTCAGTCGAAGAAGAACTCAAAGGCAAGATCGTGATTGACATCGTCAATCCCATGGGCTTCGACAAGCGCGGCGCATTCGCCGTTCAGGTGGAAGAGGGCAGCGCAGTACAGCAAGCGGCCTCGATGCTGCCAGAGTCGAGGGTGGTTGGTGCCTTCCATAACGTCAGCGCGACTTGGTTGCTGGACGAGTCGGCCGTCTTCATCAATACCGATGTGCTTGTTCTGGGTGATGATCGCGAGGCAACTGACATTGTCCAAGCACTTGCTGGGCGGATCAACGGAATCCGTGGCCTGTACGGGGGCCCGCTGCGCAATGCCGCCGCGGTCGAAGGTCTAACCGCGAACCTGATCTCCGTTAATCGCCGGTACAAGGCACACGCAGGCATTCGCATCACTGATGTCTGACTGAGTCGGTCACATGGTGCTTTCGGGTCAAGCTGTTCGACCAGCGATTCGATTCGGCATCGCAATGTTTGTGGGCGATGCCATTCTCATTGCAGTTTTCGGCGATGCCATCCCAGCAATGTTTGGTTCGTACGCGGTCGTTTCGCTGCTGTACTTCCTCGACTTTGATGGCTCGACCCGAGAACGGCTGTGGACCTACTTGGTTGCAACTGTTGTCGGACTTGTCGCAGTCACCGTCGGAACTTTGGTTGCGCCGACACTGTGGCTGGCCGTTCTTGTTGTAGTTCCGGTTGCTTTCGGGTTCGCATTTTCGCGGGTACTCAAAGGGTTTGTTGCCCGTAGTGCCATCGGTCTGGAACTGCCATTCCTTTTGGCTGTGATGCTGCCTGCGAATCCGGCCCATCTCGACCGCTACCTCGAGAGTTGGATCGTGGGGTCGGTAATAGCCACGCTTGCCGCATTATTGATTTTTCCAACGCACCACACAGGCGTGGCGCGGCGCGAACTCTCCGCGTGGTGCATTTCCGCTGCCGATGTTGCGCGGGCAGTAGTTGCTGGTTCGCCCGTGACTGCAGATGTGGCCCAATTGCAATCCAAAATGGCCGACCTGCGGTTGCTGTTCACCGCCAATCCGATGCGTCCGGGTTCAGTGTCTAAACGGACGCGAGCATTGGTGCAAATGTATGAGCACGCCGAAACAACGACATCTGCAATCGCAACATTGAGCGAAAATATTTTCAGTGCGCCTGCACATGCTGGAGTGCTGGGGCAATTGACGAGCGAGACACTTGAAGCCGCCGCGCGTGTGGTTACCGGAAAGAGTACTGATCTCAACGGGCAGGTGGCCGACTTTGCCGCGGCCCGAGACGCGGATTTGCACCGGGCTGGTGAGTGGACTGCGCTAACACTAAAAACAGACAAAGACCTCGTCGTCGATGAATTGAATGCGCACTACCTGATTCGACTGCTCTCGATAAGTGCAGATTCGATGTATCGGTTGGCGTTGCGCTCACAAGGGGTTGACGAGGGCCTGCCTGAGCTTGGTGTTGCGGCGAGCATGACGCCGACGCAATTAATCACGAGCAACTTGTCGGTGCGTTCCGTGTGGTTTCGAAACGCAGTGCGGACGGCAATCGCAGTGGCCGCTGCGGTGTGGATTGCTCGGTGGTTGGGGTTAGCGCACGGTATCTGGGTAGTCATGGCAACGCTTTCGGTAATTCAAATAACTTTTACTGCGCCGGCATCTGGCAAAGCGGCGCTTCGAAATGCTGGCGGCGCCGCGATCGGCGTTGGACTTGGCGCGATCATTGTCTACGGCCATCCTCATGTATGGGTGTTCGCACTGATCCTGCCAGTGATTGCTTTCCTGGCGAAATTCGCCAAAGTGATGAATCTCTATTTAATTCAGCTCACCTTCTCGATCTTTGCCATCGTCAACATTGCCCTGCTTGGTTGGCCGCCGAGCGAGAAATTGGCTGAGCTTCGGGTCATAGATGTCGTTGTCGGCATTGTTGTTGCAGCTGCAATCACGCTCATGGTCTTTCCGCATGGGCTTCGGCAACTGCTCACTCACTCCGAAGACGAAGCTGAGTCGAATGCCCACAACTATTTGGTTGCCTCGACTGGGCTACTCCGTGATCGGGAGCCAGACATCGCACACGTGGCCGAACTGCGCAAGCTGTCAGTTGATTCATTGGAGAGATATAGCGACAGTTTGGATTCGTCGTACTCAGCGCCAGGGGACACAAACGATGCGTTGCGAATGCGAACAGAGCAAGAGGTATCGATTCGCCAGACAGTGCTTGCCGGTGATGTCAGTGCCGCTTTGGTAACCCCGGGTCAACGTCCGGCGGATGTCGCCGGACTGTCATCCGCCTTGACGATGGACCAATCGAATCGAGCGTTGATATTGCGCGAAGTCGTTTCGGCGCAAAGCGCGCAATTGATCGAGTTGCCCCAGGCGTTGGTGTCGGCAACGTGGTGTTCGATATGGCTCGACGAATTAGAGCCGCAACCGCCTGCCTGACCAGTGACTGTTACTTGTAGGAGTGGCTCTCGTCGGGGTAGGCACCGCTGGCGACTTCGTCGGCCCACGTGCGAACCGCATTCGAGAGCACAGAGCGCATGTCCGCATATTGCTTGACGAATTTCGGCTTTGCTCCTGGCGTCAATCCAGCCAGGTCCTGCCACACCAATACTTGCGCGTCGGTGCCAGAACCAGCGCCAATTCCAATTGTTGGAATCGCCAGCGATTTGGTCACCGATGTTGCCAGGTCTGCCGGCACCAGTTCCAGCACGAGCGCAAACGCGCCAGCAGCCTGAAGAGCCTTGGCGTCCTGCATCAAGATTTGGCCGGACTCGCCGCGCCCCTGGACCCGGTAGCCGCCAAGTGCGTGGACCGATTGTGGAGTCAAACCAAGGTGAGCCATGACCGGAACTCCGGCTGCCACCAGTGCTTCGACTTGCGGAAGTACTCGCGCACCGCCCTCAAGTTTGACTGCATGAGCGCCAGCTTCCTTCATGAAGCGGGCAGCGGTTTCGAGTGCTTGTGCTGGGGACGATTGGTAAGAACCAAACGGAAGGTCGGCGATCACCATTGAGCGCTTCGAACCACGAACCACAGCTTTGACGAGTGGCAGGAGTTCATCGACAGTCACCGGAATAGTTGAGTCGTACCCATAAACGACATTTGCCGCTGAGTCGCCAACCAGTAGCAGTGGGATGCCTGCTTCATCAAAGACGCCTGCAGTTAGAGCGTCATAGCAAGTGATCATTGGCCAATGTTCGTTGCGCGTTTTCGCAGCAACAATGTCATTGATAGTGAGGCGACGCTGTGATGTTTCTGCGTCTGTCTGTCCGCCGTAAAGGGCGCGTTCGTGCGACATGATCGATCTCCCATCTCGAGGCTGCATTGGGCAGTCCCCGGACTACGAGAATGGTGTCACGCCACGCCTCGTTCCCGCAAGGCGGAACGGGTTTGCGGCGCTAACCCTCGCGCCAGTGGTTGGTAATCGGAAGGCGTCGGTCGCGACCGAAAGCGCGAGTAGTGATTTTTGTTCCTGGTGGATATTGGCGGCGCTTGTACTCTGCGCCATCGGTCATCGCGGTCACGCGCTTGGCTAATTCAGGGTCAAATCCAGCTGCTACCAAATCAACGGTGTCCGACTCGATGTATGCGGCAAGTACTGCATCAAGTTCCGCGTAATCCGGTAACGAGTCTGAATCGAGTTGGTCGGGGCGCAATTCTGCGCTAGGCGGTTTCTCAATCGAGCTTGGCGGAATTGGCGGCGTCTCTGCACGTTGAAGAGCTGACGCATTACGCCACAGCGACAACTCCCACACCAGTGTCTTCGGTACATCCTTGATCGGACCGAACCCGCCGACGGCATCGCCATAGATAGTCGAGTAACCCACGGCGAGTTCACTCTTGTTTCCAGTTGCTAACACCAGATGACCTTCCGCGTTAGAAATTGCCATCAAAGTGGTTCCACGGACCCGCGCTTGCAGGTTCTCGGCGGCAACGCCGGTCAGGTGTAACGATTCTTGATATGCGTCAACCATCGGCGCAATCGGAATCGTCCGAAGACTGAGTCCAGTTCGGTGCGCCAGGTCTTGGGCATCGGATCGAGAATGTTCCGATGAATAAACCGACGGCATTGAAGCTGCAAAGACGTTGGTTGATCCGAGGGCATCACAGGCAATTGCGGCGACAAGAGCAGAGTCGATTCCGCCAGACAGTCCAAGCACGACGCTTGAGTGACCGTTCTTGCGGACGTAGTCGCGCAGGCCAATGACGAGCGCCGTGTAAATCTCGGCTAACGAATCCATTTCCGCAGGCACTAGTGGTTCGGCAACGTCTGGCGTCGGAACGTCAACCACAACTAGGTCATCAACGAAACGGGCGCCGACAGCCACAATGCGTCCGCTTGAATCCACCACCGATGTGCCGCCGTCAAACACCAGTTCGTCCTGGCCACCGACCAAGTTGACGTAGGCCACTGTGCAATCAGTTTCGATTGCGCGCTCACGACACAAGTCGATGCGCGCTGGATGCTTGCCCCGTTCGAATGGCGATGCATTGATCACGAGTAAGAC
>JAHEXM010000112.1:4994-6242 GCA_023252115.1 Micrococcales bacterium
GGCAGAGTCGCGTGCCGCTTCGAGTGCCGGGCCGGAGTCCTGCCAGATGTCCTCACAGATTGCCAACGAGATTGCAACTCCATCAACAGTGACGACGCACGATTCGTCGCCCGAGGCAAACCACCGCTGTTCGTCAAAGACCCCGTAATTGGGAAGTCGATGCTTGACGTATTCCGTGACGATCTGACCGTCGTTCAAAACGACGGCTGCGTTTTCGGGGATGCCGTTGGTGGCATCCAAAAGGCCGACCACCACGACCATGCCAGACAGTCCGTCTGCGCCGAGTTCAGCAGCCAACTGTTGGGCTCGATCGCGCGATGCCCGTTGAAAGGTCGTCCGCAATGCCAAGTCTTCGACGGGATACCCCGTGAGCATCATCTCGGGAAACGCGACGACGTGAGCGCCCAGATCAGCAGCCCGGCGCACGTAATCGCGCACTATTGCGGCGTTTGCGTCGAGGTCCCCGACGGTGGGGTTCACCTGAGCCAAGGCCAGTCGAACGGGTGACATACGAGCAAGCCTAGGCGGAAGCAGGAACTGCGTTACGCACGCGTAACACACCAAAGGCACTATGGGGGTATGGATAAGCAGACCGACTACGTCCTGCGCACGATCGAGGAACGCGACATCCGATTCGTTCGGCTCTGGTTCACCGACGTTTTGGGGATGCTGAAGTCGGTCGCAATTGCGCCAGCCGAGCTTGAGGGCGCGTTTGCCGAGGGCATCGGATTCGACGGATCAGCTATTCAGGGTTTTGCCCGAGTCAGCGAATCGGACATGTTGGCGAAGCCGGACCCATCGACGTTTCAGGTTCTGCCCTGGCGCGGCGACACGATGGCCGTGGGTCGCATGTTCTGCGACATCATGCTGCCTGATGGTTCGCCGTCCTATGCCGATCCGCGTTGGGTGCTAAAACGGACGCTGGCAAAGGCGGCCGACCTAGGCTTCACGTTTTACACGCACCCAGAGATTGAGTTTTACCTCTTCAAAGACCAACCAGAGCCTGGTGTCCTGCCGCAACCTGTCGACGAAGTCGGCTACTTCGACCACGCACCTCAGGGCATAGGTCATGACTTTCGACGTACAGCAATTTCGATGCTTGAAAGCATCGGCATCTCTGTTGAGTTCTCGCATCACGAAGGCGGACCGGGTCAACAAGAAATCGACCTGCGCTATGCAGACGCATTGAGCACCGCCGACAACATCATGACGTTTCGGCTGGTCGTCAAAGAGGTCGCGCTTGAAGAG
>JAHEXM010000113.1 GCA_023252115.1 Micrococcales bacterium
CGAGTGATCGTGCGATCGTCAAACGCACCTGTCGGTGAAGCTATCGGAACAGTCACTGGGCCCGGAACTGTCCTTGACGCGGCAGCACTGTCGGCACCGGCGTTTGTCGAAGCCACACTTCGACGCAAGCAGCATGACTTTGAACTCAGCGGTGAAACGTTCCGTGTCATTGAAAGAACGGCCGACAGTACCGGGACGCTTCGTTCTGAGTACGGGGATTTGGTACCCATCGTGGTCCTTGGCGATGATGGTGAACCGACTATTTGCCCAGGTCGTGATGCAACTGTCGTGGCCGGAAATCGGGTAGCGCTACTTGGCACTCCGCGCGAACTCGAAGCACAAGGATTGATATCGGCACAGAGTGCCTCGAGAACCCACGTACCTAGCGGTGCGCGATACGGTCAAGCGCCTGCGCAACCAAGTTCCGGATCGGTCCGCGCACTGTTGCAAACGCTTTTTTACGGCGCTGACCGGGCGTTCAAGATCACACTACTTGCGGTCGTTGCCTTGACCATCGTCGCGTCAGTCGTGATCGATATCGGCTATGTCAACTACGGCCCTGAACACATGGATGCCGTGGACGCGGTCTACACGACGGTCCAGACTTTGGTCACAGTTGGGTACGGCGACTTCCCTTTTGGCGATCAACCGACCTACCTGCGAGTTTTCGACATCGCGTTGATGCTTGTTGGCACAGCCTTGATTGCGATCCTGTTTGCCCAACTCACCGACTTGCTCATTAGCCGACGTCTCGCTGCGACGTTTGGTGCTCAACGAGCTGGAACGATGCGTGATCACATCGTGGTGATCGGTTTGGGGTCAGTTGGCATGCGGGTCGTCGATGAACTCCGATCACACGGCAAACGGGTAGCGGTGATCGACAACAATCCGAAGCCTCGCAATGTGGCGCGTGCCCGCGCCATGAATGTTCCCGTGGTTGTAGGTGATGCAACCGAGTCCGAAACCCTTCAGGGCGTCAATCTCAAACATTCTTCTGCGGTTGCCATTTTGACCAGCGACGACCTCGCCAATATCGAAACCGGACTTGCAGTCCGAAGCCAACTGGGCGAGCGAAAAGACGCAGTCCCGACGGTTTTGCGGCTTTTTGATCGCCACCTCTCGATTACCGTTCGACAAACTTTTGGGTTCCACGATGTGCGTTCAACAGCTGCTCTGGCCGCGCCATGGTTTGTCGCCGCCGCGCTCGGGTTGGATGTGAAGACCTCGTTCACCGTGGCCGGTCAGACGGTGATGGTTGGACGCCTCACTGTCGCGGCCGGGAGCAATCTGGCCGGGCTGTCGATGTTGGAGCTAAATGCCGGCATTCGCGTCATCGCCATTGCGCGTGGCGCGGGTTCGGACTTGGAATATCCGCCTCGACGTGATGCAGTGCTCGCGCCGGGGGATCACGCGTACCTGATTGGCCCACACGAAGAACTGCTCAAGGTGTTGGTTCGGAATCAGGCAACAAGCTAGGCGGCCTTGGTAACTGGTGAGAGACCGACGTTCTTGGCTGCGAGTCTCATTCGGTAGATCGATCACACAATGGGTCTCGGGCAGCTTTGGTAGGTATCGTGGCGCTTCTTATGGGAACGATGTCGAATCCATCACATGCCGCCTGGCAACGCTTGCGCAAGGGCGCAATAGCGGTAGCTCTGGCATCGGTAGTCGCATCGCTGGCAGCCTGCGGTGGCAACGTCTCTGCCGGGCCCCCTGACACCGAGCCTTATCCGATCGATAACCAGCCGGGCTGGAAGTTCGTTTTTGGTGACAATTTCGAAACTCCGGCGCCGCTTGGAACGTTCTTGGATAAGTACGGAAGCAAATGGGGTGCGTATCCCTTTCCGTACCAAGACACTAGCCACGAGGTGCGATCAGATCCTGGCTACTACTACCCGCAAAAGACACTCTCAGTGGCAAACGGAATCATGGATGCGTGGATGCATTACGACGCCGCGTTGGGTAAATATCTAGTGGCCGCACCGATTCCGAAATTGCCGACGATGCAATACGGGAAGTTCATTCTGCGTCTGCGCTCTGACGATATAGCCGGTTACAAAGTCACGCCATTGCTTTGGCCAGACTCCGAAAATGGAGATGACGGCGAGATCAACCTGCCCGAGGGAACGCTAAACGGCGCCGACTTCAAGGCCTTCTACCACCCAGAGGGTGGTGCAAAGGCAGGACAAGCAGAATTCTCCACGGGGGTGAACAGTCACCAATGGCACACGTTCGAAACTGACTGGTCGCCGGGAAAAGTCGACCTTATTGTGGACGGCGAGAGCATCGGCAGCGCAACGAATAGTGTTCCCTCCAAGCCGATGCACTGGGTACTTCAGTTTGAAACCCAGATCAAAAAGACACCGCCACCCCAGTCTTCGCAAGGACACATCCAAGTTGATTGGGTTACCGCTTACACGTACGACGGACCGGGCAAATAGATTCAGTCATCAACGCGGCGCGTAGGCCTTGATCCAGTCGACTTGAACTCGCCCGTGTGAATCAGTTGGCGGCGCGGAATCGTGAACTGCAGTCTCCATTTGCATAACCCAGTGCATGGGCGTGGTCGGAACTGCATAGGTGGACTTGCCGATTTGGTGACCATTGACCAAGAACCGCAGCAAACCATTGCGCCAGATCGTTGTGTAAGTGGTGAAGCGCGCCAAGTTCGCTCCGGACTTGAAAACGTTCTGACCGCCCGATGATTGAGCGAAGTGGGCAAATGCCTGAGGGGATGAGCCGTCGAGATCTGTTTCCGGAAAATCAACCTCACCACCGGATGGCCATTGGTCGCTGTCGGGCCACAACAGTGGAACAACTTTGTACCCGGCGCCGGCTTGAGCGCGCATGCGAATGTCGAACCGGCCGAAACGCATCGTCTGCATATGCGGCAGCAACGCGGCTACTAGGTATTTGCCAAGCGACGCGTCGTAATGCATGTCAACGTTCAACATTCCGCCGCCAACCGATGTGGTCCTGGCGGTGTGGTAAGTGCCGTGCTTGCTGGTGTCTTTCCATCCGTAGGGGTAGTCGCCGAAGTTTGTATATGTGGAATTGAACGTCCCTAGCGGCGCCGCCTTGTCGAAGCCTTCGCTGAATACCGATCGCCATCCGGGCAGATTGCCAGCCCGTAGAGTGCGGTAGTTCCAGGCCTTGGCCTGCTTTTTCTTCTTTGCCTTCTTTTTCTTTGACTTCTTTGCCTTCACTACGGCCGGTGCGATCGAAGGCGCCGATGCGGTCACGCCTGCCGTCGAGACTGCCTGCGTGAGCGCCGCCGCTTGGGTAGTAAACCCAATCATCATGGCAAGCAAGGCGGTCAAAACCAACCCGATCAGCGCAACGAATGAGCGGTTCGGGCGGCGTTGAAAGCCTCTGGATGACACGCCTCTTAGTCGGCAATTAAAAGGGCCGTCTGAATGATTCTGTGCTGACTTCACCCTGCTGGTCGTCGCTCAATCGGGTGAGCTCACGACTAGCGGCGACTCAGCGTGACCACCACTGAGACACGCAGGGAAGGCGCCAGCAGGTACGCACGATGTGCAAGATGCGAGACTGCCCCCATGTTGGCTGACGAAGCGGAACAAGTCGTAGCGGCACTGGTCGCTCAGCGGGTATTTGCACACGTCTGGCGCGGGACTGCTGGCAGCAATTACGGCGTCCGCGTAGTCATTGCCGATGGGCGAGAGGCGCTGTGGGATGCCGATGGCGCGGCTGGACTTGAGGCTCAGGTGCTACGAGACGGCGTTCTCGTTGGATTCGTCCCGCTGATTGCCGGATCGGCGGAATTCACTCTTGAGCAGACCGTTGCCGCAATCGCTGAAGCCGATTATGGGGATGGGTAATGGCGGACGACACCAACCTCGAGCCCACTAACGAACCAGCAGACGAACCCGCAGACGACGCACCGGCCAAGTCGCCATTGGCGAGCAAAGCATCGTCGGGCTCAACAGCGCCATCCGACTCAACAGCAATGCCGGCGACGTCGGCCAAGCTCGACAAGAAGAAAACAATCATCGGCGCGATTGTCACGATCATTGTCTTGGCGATTGTTTTCGCTGGGATCATCCCGAAGTTCGGCAACTACGGTGAAGCGTGGGCCTCGGTCCAAAATATGTCCCCCGGTTGGATCATTGCTTTAGGCGTATCAGTAATCGTGTGCATCTTGGTGTATCCGTTGGCCTTCACGGCAGCAGTTCCAGGTCTTAAGTACCGGCCCGGCTTTGTCATCCGCCAAACCGTATACGCGATAACGAGCACCGTGCCAGCGGGCGGTGCGGTCAACCTTGCACTTCAATACGCGATGTTGTTTTCGTATGGAACGTCACCGGCAGTCGCTACAGCTGGTATTGCCGTGACCAGCGTGTGGAGCATCTTCATCTCGATGGCTTTGCCGATTCTCGGTGTCGTTTCACTCCTCTTCACGGGGGATGTCAAAGCCTCATACGTGTGGATTGGCCTACTTGGCGTGGCGATCATCATTGTGATGGTCATCGTGTTCTGGCTGATCCTGCGCAGCGAAAAGTCGGCCGTGAAGGTTGGGCATATTTGCGATCGGTTGGCGCGGCCCGTGACCAAACGCATGGAGAAGAAAGGCATTGTCGATGTGGTCGACGCTCACTGGCTTTGGATAACGGTGTCGAACTTCCTGGTGACGTTCACCCAATTCTTGATTCTCTATGTCGCGATCCTTGCAGTTGGCGGCACCCGGGCCAGCGGATTTTCGATCTTTGCTGCTTTCGGTGCTTTTGCGATTTCCCGCCTGGCCACTTTCATACCGGCCACCCCCGGCGGGCTTGGCACCGTCGATGCTGCGTTGATCGGACTATTGGTTGCGTTTGGGCTTGATCAGAATGTGGCGTTGGCCGCAGACCTGGTCTGGCGCATGGCCTCATTTGTGCCGCAAGTGTTGGTTGGTGTCTGCACCGGTATCTGGTGGCGTATTCGTGAGGCCCGAAAGAACAAACTCGCTGCTGCTTGAGTCATACTGGACCCACGTACAGCGACCACGAGGGTGGCGTTGAGACCGACAGGAGTAGAACCATGAACCGGCGCATGATGAAGTCCAAGATCCATCGCGCAACCGTGACCGACGCGCATCTTGACTACGTCGGCTCGATTTCACTCGATACCCAACTTCTGAAGCAAGCCGATATTTTGGTCGGCGAGCAAGTTCACATTCTGGATATCGACAACGGTGCACGGTTTGAGACATATGCAATCGAGGGCCGCTCCGGTGAGGTGTGCCTGAACGGTGCGGCCGCACGCTTGGTGCACCCCGGAGACAAAGTCATCATCATCAGCTACGCCGATTACTCTGCGGCCGAACTCGAGAAATACGAACCCCGAGTTGTGCATGTAGACGACCAAAATCGACCGCTGAGCGATACAGCTGCACGCGAACTGATTGGCGGACCGGCAGCCGCCGCCGGTGGAGCGACCGTGAGCGATATTTCTTCACCGCGTCCCCGACGGGGATCATCTGTTCCGCGCAGCTGAAGCGAGGGTGCCCAACAGTGTCCACAATTGGCTGACGCCCGAGTTACTCACAACGCCTCGGCGCTGACTCTTTTGTTGCACATTTTCTTGACACGGTCGTCTCATGTCAATCGAAACCGGGCTCTCGCCCGAACCTGACCATTCACCACCATTCGCGAAATCGGTCGCGCTACGAGGTCTGCTTGGTGTCGCCGCTGGGGTGCCATATCTAGTCGGCTTCTATCCGCATAACAGCTTGGTATTTGTCTGTCTGGATAGCACCTCTCGATCGGTCGTGGTGACGATGCGGATGGATTTGCCCAACGGGCTAAAGCCTGAGTACGCGGCCTCTGCCTATGTGCGCTTCCTTGCGCAACGGGCCGTGCAAGGTGGTGCCGACACGGCGATGATTTTCGTCTACTCCGAAATCAGTCCCTGCTGCGATGAGGTATCTGAATGCCTTGTCGGTCAGGTCGAGCAAGTGTTCACTGCGCAAGGCCTCGATGTTATTGGCGCGGGGCGCATAGCGTCTGGATTGTTCGCCGAGCATCTTGCCTGTGGAATTCCGGAAGGGGAAGCAGTTTCGGTAGCAAGCGGTGAAGGCCTGGCAACTGAATTCGACCTCGTGGTGTCGGGCGCGAGTCATTTGACGAGTCGTGAGCAGCTCATCGATTTGGTTCGCGGCGCTCCCGATCGGAACATGAGCAAGGTGCCATTCTTTGCCCATCAGTTTCGCGAGCAATTACTG
>JAHEXM010000114.1:0-1156 GCA_023252115.1 Micrococcales bacterium
CAACGACATATGACGTGTCCAACAACGTGCCTGAAACTGCGACCTACCCGTCGATCAAGGGGAACGTGCGGGCTATGCAGCAGAATTTGATCAGTTCGGCCGCGAAGGGGGATACGCTCAAGATCTATAACGAAGAGTTCTCGGACCCCAAGAGCCTGGACTTGTTGACGAGTGCCATTGGACGAGGTGTCAACGTGCAGGTCACGATGACAGCCGCCTCCCCTCCTACGCCAACGCGAGGCAGCCCAAGCTGGGATGGCGAGTTGAAGATTGCAAAAGCTGGTGGGGTTGTCCACCTCTTTACCAACACCGCCAGCGCGCTCTACATTCACGCTAAAGCGATCATCCTGGTACCAGCCGGATCAACAAATGCAACCGCGGCATATTCCGGTTCCACGAATCTTGCAGCAGCTTCTATGAACTTCAATCGCGAGCTCGGTGTTAATTTCAACCTCAATACCGGCGATGAAGCTGCGATCAACGCACTCAACAACACATTCAATACTGACTGGTCTCAGGTCACAAACGTGACAGTGTGGGACAGCACGGCGCAGCCGCTCCCGCCGGTTGTGCCGGCGCGTCAACAAGTGCCGGATCCGAATCTGCAACCTGGTGCACTGGGTGACACTCCTCCGGCTGCGTGTGGATCAGTAGCTGGCTCGCAAAAGCCAAAGAATTAGGCGAGAAGTTGCCAATCCACGCACCTTTTGGTGCTTCGGATTGGTGACTGCTAACCTAGAACTGCGGTTACCGGCCGGGTGCCCAGTAACTCGCGAACCTATTTACGCCAAGCGACACCAGGTTGCTGGCATTGCACGCACCCGAGGGAAATCTGAATGTCGATTGACGCTGCTACAAAAACCAAGCTAATTGCCGAATATGGCACCGCTGAAGGTGATACCGGAAGCCCCGAGGTCCAGATCGCGGTTCTGTCGCATCGGATCGCTCAGCTCACCGAGCACCTGAAATTCCACAAGCACGACCACCACAGCCGTAGGGGACTGCTGCTTCTCGTGGGTCGGCGTCGTCGCTTGCTCAACTACCTCGCTAAGACCGACATCAACCGATACCGGTCCCTTATCGAGCGGCTCGGCATCCGCCGCTAGTCGCACCCCGGGGCGGGCGCAACGCAGGTGACTATCTGCGAGTCGGTCCT
>JAHEXM010000114.1:1166-6176 GCA_023252115.1 Micrococcales bacterium
CCGGCCAACCAGTCACCTCTTGCACCAACCCGCCCCCTGAATTAACAAGGAGGGCACCCATGGAGGGTCCCGACGTTCAATCCGCCGAAGCCGTAATTGATAACGGTTCATTTGGCACTCGCACTATCCGATTCGAATCGGGCCGTTTGGCTCGTCAGGCAGCTGGATCAGCTGTCGCCTACCTCGACGACGACACCATGTTGTTGTCGGCAACGACTGCCTCAAAGCGTCCCAAGGAAAACTTGGACTTCTTCCCACTCACCGTGGATGTCGAAGAGCGCATGTATGCAGCTGGAAAGATTCCTGGCTCATTCTTCCGCCGTGAAGGACGTCCGAGCGAGGATGCAATTTTGACCTGCCGCCTAATCGACCGTCCGCTGCGCCCAAGCTTCGTCAAGGGTTTGCGTAACGAGATCCAGGTTGTAGTCACAGTGCTTTCGCTCAACCCGGATCACGCGTATGACGTCGTTGCAATCAACGCAGCTTCGATGTCTACACAGATTGCCGGACTGCCATTCAGTGGTCCGATCGGTGCAGTTCGCGTCGCACTGATCAAGGGTCAGTGGGTTGCGTTCCCCGACCACAGTCAACTCGAAGAAGCTGTGTTCGACATGGTCGTTGCTGGCCGCATCGTGGGCGATGACGTCGCCATCATGATGGTGGAAGCTGAAGCAACCGAGCGCACCATCGAGCTCGTAGCTGGTGGGGCAACTGCCCCGACTGAGGACGTTGTCGCCGAGGGCTTGGAAGCTTCGAAGAAGTTCATCCGAGTTCTGTGTGATGCACAGTCAGCGCTGGCGGCTCAGGTTTCGAAGGAGACGGCCGACTACCCAGTCTTCTTGGACTACGAAGACGATGCCTACGAAGCCGTTGCAGCTATTGCAACTGATGAGCTTGCAGCAGCAATGACCATTGCGGACAAACAAGACCGTGACGACAAACTTGATGTTGTCAAGGCTGCGGTTGCTGAAAAGCTCGCTGACCAGTTCGAAGGTCGCGAGAAAGAAATCGGTGGCGCACTTAAGGCATTGACCAAGAAGGTTGTTCGTCAGAGCATTCTTCGTGACAAGGTCCGCATCGACGGTCGTGGGTTGGCCGACATTCGCGCACTTTCGGCCGAGGTCGAGGTCATTCCGCGCGCACACGGCTCGGCGCTGTTCGAGCGTGGCGAAACTCAGATCATGGGTGTCACCACTCTGAACATGCTCCGCATGGAACAGCAGCTCGACACGTTGAGCCCGGTGACGCGCAAGCGTTATATGCACAACTACAACTTCCCGCCGTACTCAACGGGTGAGACCGGCCGCGTAGGTTCGCCTAAGCGACGCGAAATTGGTCACGGGGCATTGGCGGAGCGGGCTTTGATCCCGGTTCTGCCGTCGCGCGAAGAGTTCCCGTACGCGATCCGGCAGGTGTCCGAGGCTCTCGGTTCCAACGGTTCAACGTCAATGGGTTCGGTGTGTGCCTCGACGATGTCGTTGTACAACGCAGGTGTTCCTCTTCGTTCGCCAGTGGCTGGTATTGCAATGGGTCTGATCTCGGACGAGGTTGACGGCAAGACGGAATACGTTGCGCTGACAGACATCCTCGGAGCCGAAGACGCATTCGGTGACATGGACTTCAAGGTCGCCGGAACCAAGGACTTCGTCACTGCATTGCAGCTTGACACCAAGCTCGACGGAATCCCGGCTTCAGTTCTTGGTGGTGCGCTGACGCAGGCATACCAAGCTCGCTTGGCCATCTTGGACGTCATGCTCGAAGCGATTGATGAGCCCGACGAAATGTCGAAGCTTGCACCGCGCATCATCGCCGTCAAGATTCCGACTGACAAGATCGGTGAAGTCATTGGCCCGAAGGGCAAGATGATCAACCAGATCCAGGAAGATACTGGCGCCGAGATCAGCATCGAAGACGACGGCACGATCTACATCGGTGCAACCAATGGCGAATCAGCCGAGGCTGCGCGCGACACGATCAACCAAATTGCCAACCCGACGATGCCGAACGTTGGTGAGCGCTACTTGGGAACTGTCGTCAAGACGACCAACTTTGGTGCGTTCATCTCGTTGGTTCCGGGTCGCGATGGATTGCTGCACATCTCCGAGATCAAGAAGCTCGTGGGTGGAAAGCGTGTCGACAATGTCGAAGACGTGCTGAACGTCGGACAAAAGGTTCAGGTAGTTATCAAAGAGGTCGACCCGCGCGGCAAGTTGTCGCTCTCGCCGGTTCTTGAAGATGACGCCCCAGCCGAGCCGGCCACAGTCGGCGCCGAGGCCTGACGCGTTCAATGAGGATTCCCGGTCCCGGTCAGCAGCGTGTAGGAACCACTCGCACGCTGCTGACCGGTCCCGATGGCTCAATCGTCAAACGATCGATCCTTCCCGGTGGACTTCGTGTTATTTCCGAGAACGTGCCAAGTGCACATTCGGCAAGTATCGGATTTTGGATCGGTGTCGGATCTCGAGACGAAACAGCCAAGACTGCTGGTGCATCGCATTTCCTCGAGCATCTGTTATTCAAGGGAACGCAACGACGATCGGCGTTTGAGATTTCGGCGGCCATTGAAGCTGTTGGTGGTGACCTCAACGCATTTACCACCAAGGAATGCACGTGCTTCCATGCGCGAGTGCTGGCGCAGGATCTTCCGCTTGCCATTGATGTCTTGGCCGACATGATGACTGACTCGACAGTCACTCGAGCTGATGTCGACGCTGAACGAAACGTGGTGATCGAAGAAATCGCCATGTATGAAGACGAACCGAGCGACGTCGCTATTCAAGATTTTGACCTTCGCGCCTACGGCAAGTCGAAACTTGCCGATCCCGTGATCGGATCTGTTCAGAGCATCGCCACCATGTCGCGCGCGACGGTGTGGAATCACTACCGCAAGCACTATCGACCTCCGCTCATGGTTGTTGCGGCGGCTGGAGCTATTGATCATGCGCAGCTTGTCCGTGACGTCAAGAAGGCAACAAAGGGATGGGCCACCGACCGGGAAACCAAACCAGTTCCGGCCCGCGCCGACGGTGTAACCGAAAAAGCACCTAATTCGGTAGCTGGGTGCAATGTCGTGTCGAAACCCATCGAGCAAGCGAATGTCGTTTTGGGCGTTCCTGGGCTCGAACAGGGCAGCGACCGTCGATGGGCTTTGGCGGTTCTTGACACCGCCCTTGGTAGCGGGATGTCGAGTCGCCTGTTTCAGGAAGTGCGCGAGAAGCGCAGCTTGGTCTACGCCGTGCAGTCGTTTCGCGCGGGATATTCCGACGCTGGTGTCTTTGGTGTTTACGCCGGAACTCAGCCAGACAAAGTTGATGAGTGCGTCGATGTGGTGCGCTCGGTACTAGCTGAAGCAGCCGAAAACGGCATCACTGATGACGAGGTGGCGCGTGCTAAGGGTCAATTGCGCGGATCGAGCGTGCTGGAATCCGAGGACGCCGCTGGCCGCATGAGCCGACTGGGTAAAGCTGAGTTACTGACCGGTGAACTGCTGAGCCTTGATGATGTCGTTGCCGAAATTGATCGTGTTACTCCGGAGCAAGTTGCCCGCATTGCGCGTGAATTGTTGACCCAGCCCGAAACGATGACAGTTGTTGGTCCGTTCAAATCAGGGCGTGTTTTCGGCTCGGACCAGAAAGAAAAGAAGCGAACATGGGGGCGCCGAAAGTGACCATTCGCGTGGGCGTGCTTGGTGCAGCGGGTCGAATGGGATCCGAAGTCGTGAAAGCCGTTGAATCGGCCTCCGACCTTGAACTTGGAGCACGCCTTGATATTGGCGATTCACTCGATGAACTGAGTTCAGCAAAGGTCGAGGTTGTCGTGGATTTCACGCACCCGAGTGCCGTTATGGACAACTTGGAGTTTTGCATCACTCACGGAATTTCTGTCGTGGTTGGCACCACCGGATTTGACGCGGATCGACTGGCAAAGGTCGCTGGATGGCTTGCCGCAAATCCCAGTACCGGTGTAGTCATCGCACCCAATTACGGAATCGCTGCTGTCTTGATGATGGAGTTTGCCAAGAAGGCGGCGCCGTTTTTTGACAGTGTCGAGATTGTTGAACTGCACCATCCTGACAAGGCTGATGCGCCATCGGGAACCGCCACCCGGACAGCGAAACTGATTTCCGAAGCGCGAGCCAATGCCGACATGGCTGCTATGCCCGATGCGACCAGTGACTCGTTGCCTGGCGCACGTGGGGCCGACGTCGATGGCATCCCGGTGCACTCGGTGAGGCTGCGCGGTTTGGTGGCGCATCAGGAAGTTCTGTTTGGCGGGCCGGGCGAGACACTGACAATTCGGCATGACTCATTGGATCGGTCATCGTTCATGCCAGGGGTTTTGTTGGCGGTGCGATCAGTGGGCGCTCACCCAGGTCTCACGCAAGGGCTTGAGTCCTTGCTCGATTTGGGAATGTAACCAATGCGCGAACGTTCCAGGCTTCCGATGATTGCGATCGGACTGGTGCTGGTTTTCATCGTGTACCTGCTGATTGTCGGCACAGAGGCAGTTGCGCTCGTGCGCTCAGGGTCTTTCGGTGCAGTGGTTGCCGGCGTCTTGCTGTTGTTGCTTCCTGTTGCTGGCCTGCTTGCCGTCTGGCGCGAGCTTCGATTCAGCGCCAGGGTCAAAGAGATGGGCAAAAGACTCGAAGAAGAAGGCGGACCGACGACTGAGATCGAGGGCCAGGGACATAATGAGGCAGATCCGGCCGACTGGCGTTCGTGGTACGTGCTTGCATCGACCTATGACGCCGAGGGCGACCACAAGAAGGCGCGCGCAGCTATGCGCCACGCGCTAACGCTGTACTCCTGAAACTGGCGATCTCCGTGGCGCGGGGGAGCACCTCGTGCAAGTCTGCGGGCACAAGTGAGATCCGCGTTCGGCGCTCAACCAAGTCTTCGATGCAAGTGGCGCCTTCGGCCTGCTGGCCCCACAACAGCTCGACACCACGCACATCGACCTCGCTGCCCATCGGTGCCAACAGTTGGGCGTCGTGCTCAGCGAGTGCGGCCC
>JAHEXM010000115.1 GCA_023252115.1 Micrococcales bacterium
GAACCCGATACTCGAACCGTAGTAACGCACTGTCTGCGTCACCCCGGTGACTTCACCGTAGGAAGCATCGACAGCCCGGTTAACTGCATCGGTGCTCGCCGGGCTAAGTAGCAGCCCGATTCCAAAGCCAGCCAGAACGATGTAAGGCGTCACTGCACCTGCGCTCAGCGAGGGGGTCTTCCACGCCCACAAGCCGAAACCGACAGCAGCAATTGCGCAACCCAGAATCATTGGAAGCTTTGGCCCGATCTGATCCAGCAAGCGGCCACCAATTTGCGACGCAACGACAAAGCCGATGAAGAACCACATCAGGAACAGACCCGAGTTTTGCGCGGTTTCTCCCAAACAAATTTGGGCATACAGACTGATAAAGAAGAAGATCGGGATGAACGTCATCATCGAGAAAAACAAGACAGCGTTATCTGCCGAGAATGCCCGATCTTTGAAGATCCTGACCTTGATGAGTGGGTCTTTCGTGCGAGTCTGCACCCAAACGAAAATGATCATCAAGATCAGCCCAACGACGATGCAAAAGATTGTTTTCCAGCTACCCCAACCCCACGTTGCCGACTGTTGAAACCCGAGAACCGACAGAGCCATGCCCGCGGTGATCAATACGGCGCCACGCCAATCGATCGATTCCTTCTTGCGCACAGTGTTCGACTTGGACAAGATCGTCAAGATCACGGCAATGATCGCGACTGGAATGTTGATCCAAAAAATTGCCCGCCAGGTCCACTCGGTGAGGTACCCGCCAGCAAGTGGTCCGATGGCAGTGAATGCACCGGTGATTCCGAAGAACAATGCCAACGCCTTGCCGCGTTCCTTTACCGGGAACGCCGCGAAGACTATTGCGAGTGCGGCGGGAAACATCAGCGCGGCGCCGGCACCCTGTATAACGCGGAAACAGATGATCCATGTTTCGGCATAACTTTGTTTTGGTGTGAGCCCACACATCAACGAGCCGAACGCAAAGACAATTGTGCCGATCAGGACCATTCTCTTGTGACCGAGAATGTCCGACATGCGACCGCCGAGTGCGAAGAGAGCAGCCAATGCAAGCAGGTAGCCATTAACTACCCACTGCACGCCAGAGTCAGACAGTCCAAGTTCCGACTGGATCGATGGGGCCGCAATCGACACAATCGTCTGGTCGATGAAGGTCATCGAGACCGCGAACATCATTGCGGCCAGCGCCAGCCACTTCTGACCGCCTTCTAATGGCTTCGGTAAGGCGGGCGTAGTGATCGTCATGCGGACTCCAAGTATTCAGCGGACTGACGGGATCACGCGACGGCCGATCTAACCATGCACAGACAGGCCATTGCCCGACGAAACGTTGGAATGCTCGCTCATTCGAAGTCCGGCGTCCGTTCGGCTCTTGCTGGTTCAGTTCTGAGACTGAGTACAAGCGATACTTGTCTGTATACGCCTCTCAAAGAGCGTCGCAGTGGCAGCAATCACGATGGCCACAAGAAGCATAAAAAGCCCGACAGCCAACCCGCCGGGACCCTCATCTGTGCCTCGCATAACGATGAATAGGTAGGTCTCCGCGGCCGTGATCAAGCCGGCAAGGGCAATCGCGCAATACCTAATAGTGCGCAAAGCCTTCATCGACGGTTTCGATAGCACTTCATCTCGACTTGCAAGCCCCACCAGTTTGAATGCCTGGTAGAGAATCACGAAGAACGGAATGGATGCCAAATACACATATGCCAAGAAGGGATCACTGAAGTAGATCTCGAGCAGAGTCGAATGCGCATTCCTACCCTCGACCCGGGGTTCCCAAAGCATCAGAGCGAGCACACCGAAGCCGACAAGCAATATTGCTACTTGCAGCAATATTGCCACGCATCTATTCATGGCTGGTTCTTATCAGTTTTCACTAGAAACGCGCAGGGTGCCGTTAGTCCACTTCCTTTGTGTAGTCGGCATAGCTGATCGCGATGGTGACGTGGGTGTCTGGCAGTCGCTGACCAATGACCACATTGATGTCGGCTGGGGTGTCCACTGGATTCGTGCCATGGCCATTCTGGGCAGTGATTATGCGTCCAGGCACCGACTCGTCGTCAGTGGGAATTTGTGCGACGACGTACCAGCCATTTTTTGACAGCACGTCAAGATAGAACTGTGTAACGTCTCCAACAGATTGCGTTGATGTGTACGCCGCGCCATGCACCTTGCCGGCCGCGCCTCTGGCCGTGAAGTTATTGGTTCCGTTGAACACGGCGTCTGGCGGTGCTGGAATTGTGGTTGGGAAACCACTGGGCATCGGTGACGGCGCCGAACTATCGCTACTGCAGGCGCCTAACGCGAACACCAAAACGAAGGCGGCAGCTGTTACAACGATTACGCGATTGCTGATACTCATTGCGTGGCTCGCTTGCGCCGGAACGGCATCGTGTCTTGTTCAGGCATGTGTTGCACAATTGGCACCGGAACAATTGGTGCTGAATTGCATTTGTTGACTTGGTTGACGGTGTCCTTCATTGTCTTGCGCAATATCGGAAAGTTCGTATTTGCAGATGCAAAGTCAAAACAACCCACGAGATCACCGCAAGTCTTGCGGCGCCACTGGGTGATGTTGGGTTCCTCGACTCCGAAACGCTTTTCCATGAACTGAATCAGCGATGTGTGATCGAAGGTTTGACTAGTTACCCATCCACCCTGACTCCATGGAGAAATCGCAATCATCGGCACCCGAAACCCCAACCCGATGGGTTGACCCTTGATGAACTCGCCAGGCGTGCCCGGTGGCGGCGTGGGGGGTCGCACATGATCGAAATAGCCGTCATTTTCGTCATAGACCAAAAAGACGGCGGTCTTTGCCCAAGTGGCAGGGTTGTTACGCAGCACGTTTAAGTAGTAAGCCGTCGTTGACATTCCCAATGCCGGCGGGAACGGCGGATGTTCAGACCACCATTTTGGCGGGACAAGCCACGACACCTGCGGGAGCCGATTCCCAGCGACATCGTCGGCGAACGCTTCGAGAGGTTGTTCTGCCATTCCCCGTTTCCACAGTGCGGAATCCTTGGGCGCATTGGCGAAAACCGGGAACCAGGCAAGCGCATTGTCTGTGTAATTGTCGCTTGTTTGATAAACCTGCCAGCTGATACCAGCCGCCTCGAGTCTCTGCGGATACGTTTGCCAAGTAAACGGAACGTCGGCCGAATTGTTCGTTGCCGGTCCGCCATGCTTGCCGGACGGATCGATCGTGCCGCTCCACATGTAAAGGCGATTCGGATTTGTTCCGCCGATGACGGATGCGTGGTACCCATCAGCGACGGTGAACGCGTCAGCAAGCTCGTAGTAGAACGGAATATCGGCGCGCTTGTAGTAGCCCATCGCATACGGCGCATAATCTCCATCGGTGGCCTTGCGAGAGTTGACGAAACCATCCATTGCACCCTTGTTCCATGACGCGTGCTGGGTGTCCCATCCGTGATCGAGATCAAACGCGCAACCCCCTGCCTCACTCAAAGTGTCGAGGTGGAATGGGAGCTGATACCCGACGGCGTTTTTTGCCGGTTGATGAAACACCGTCCTGCCATTGGGCAGTTTAAATGCGTTCGGGTCAGAAAATCCACGCACTCCTGACATGGATCCGAAATATGAATCGAACGAGCGGTTTTCTTGCATTAGGAAAATGACATGTTCGATTTGCTCAAGCGATCGAAGCGGCTTCGCATCAGCCCGCGCGAGGTCGGCGACGATGCTGCTCGCGCTCATTGCTCCAGCGCCGACCCCAGCTGCCGCAATGGCGCCGCCCAGGAACTTGCGCCGAGACATATTTGGCATCGCCCAAACATAGTCAGATTGACTGCTTCAACCCGTGAGGCCGCGCGGTTGATGTGGTCCTGTCGAGAACTATGTTGATCATGCAGTTGTTGTTGCTTATTTTGGGCTTTTGACCCATTTCGTTGATCGAAAACGACAACAAGTGCATGATCAACAGCTGTGGTTTATTCGTGAGGGTGCATCACACGTTCGGGGCAATATGCGGTCATCGACGGGTCGGATCTCAGACGCGCGCCTACCATCTAGTACAGGTGTGTATGCACGAGAAACCCATCCGGTCAGGGGAAGTCATGGCACGAGCATCCCGCTGCACTCGGGCAACAGCGTTGATCTCTGCCTTTTCGATTGCCACGATGGGATTCATTGGCGCTTGGGCTGTTGCCCCGGCCACGGCCACAACACTGAACGGGTCGGGCACAGCAGATCGACTGACTGGCGGTCCTCAAAACGACGTAATCAACGGCGGCCGTGGAAATGACACCCTTAACGGCGCGGCTGGCAAAGACACACTCAACGGTGGACCCGGAAACGACACCATTAACGGTGGACCCGGAAACGATCGCCTCAACGGTGGACCCGGAAACGACCACTTAAACGCTGGACCCGGCAATGACATACTGCGCGGCGGACCCGGCAGCGACGTCCTGCGCGGGGGCAACGGGGCTGACACGATTATCTGCGGCCCTGGAAAAGACACCGTGTACGCCGACGCGAATGACACGCTGATCAATTGCGGCGGCGACACCATCATTCGAAGCGCTAAAGGACTCAGCACTCCGTACAACAAGTCGATCGACTTGCCAGTCCGAATGCAATGGGACGCCAACTACGGCTATTGCGGCGAGACCAGTTTTATTGCCGCGGGTATGCGCCTGGGCCAGTACACCTCGCAATGGACGGCGCGCGATCTCGTTAGAGGTTCAACGCAACAGTGGGATAAACACAGCCAGCTACTACTGGGGTCAGCACCCGAGGGAAAGGCTCTCGCTGCAGGAACGGCGATGCGATTGAACGTGGCGGTACTCAACACAACGAGTCAGAAATCGAGTGCTTACCTGGCGTGGGTCAAGCAGCATTTCGTTGCGGGCGATGCAGTCATTGTGGGTCTGTACAACAACGTGAACATTCTTGGCGAGAATTCCCCAGGTGACTCCAACTACGACCACATCGTGCCAGTGATGCGGGTTGGATCCCAGCAACCTTTGACCGGGAGCGATGCAGCCAACTACTACTCAAGCGACACGATCACGATCAGCGACAACGGCCTTTACACGCCATTTCAAACAAATGTCCCGGGGAATACGTCAAACAATCCCACCGCGTCAGCCCTCTACACGTATCAGTTCGGAACATTTCAGAAGACGCGTTCACAAGCCAACAGAGGTTCGTCGGCATCCGATCTGTACTCACTACGAAACAGCCCGTCGGACTTCGCCGCGGCAATAACCGGAATCAGTGACACAACATCGGGTGGTCCTGTCACGATCCCGGTGAGCCTGACCTCAAGCCTCGACGGCGAAGGCTTCCAAGATCAGGAATTCCTACATGCAGCACCCAGCGCGACCAGCATGACGTTGACGGCCACCGTGCAGATCCCCGATCAAAGTAAGGAATACACGGTCTATCGCTACACCGATTTTGGAAGTGTCCCGACATCGGGATTCAATGCAGCTGCTGGACAGGCTGCGCAACAGTGGACGATTCCGGCCCACTCAGGAGCGACATGGTCCGTCCCGGTCTCGACGGATTCTGGGACAACTCAAGTATTTCGCGCGGTGCCGACCGCGTCTCCCTGACGGCAGTTCAAAGAACACTTGGATCACGCCCAAGGTGCCCCAAGCTCAGTCGACTACGAACGCTTGATCGGGAGCGGTGCTCAGCTCCCCTTTTGCGGGGAACGCGATCAAGGTAATCGCGCACAATAGAAATATCCCAATTTCAAAAGTAGCCAAAAATGGTGCGGCGAAGATGAAGAGTATTGAGATTCCGACTGCGACCCATGTTCGGACGGGTACCTGCAGACGCGTGCGAAGTCGCATCAAGGCAAAGCTGCCGGTGATGAGCAGGCAGGCAATTGCCGTTATGTACGCCGAGTAGTGGTCGGGTCTTGCCAACCACCCGGAATACCCCAGGCTTCCAACGATGGCGGTGCGCTCAGACGCAATCAGTACTAGGCCCGCCACCAACAAAAGGTGCAAATAGCTGAAGGTGTCCCTAGCGAGAAGTACCGAATTCGTACCTTCTGCGCTTTCGATGCGGTCGCGTAACTGCGGTGCAAGCACCCGAAAATATGCCGACCACAACAGGCAGTCCAAGATGAAGGCGGCAGCGCAGAAAACCAACAGCGGAAGACTCAGATGTTGTTGGCTGGCCGCG
>JAHEXM010000116.1 GCA_023252115.1 Micrococcales bacterium
ATTCCGAGTCCGACAAAGAAGCCAACATATCCCCAAAACTCGAGCGGGCCTTGCCTATCTGGAAGGGCAAACAAGCCGATCAACATCATGATGCTGACAACAACGATGGCGATAAATTCGAAGCGACTGAGTCGCGGCGGCGGTGGACCGTCGCTGTTTGTTGTTTCCTCGTCCACCATTGCCTCCTAATCGACGATGCTGCGCTGGCCACATCCTGGCGTATGCTGCCAGCAATCGAGCTGAGGAGTACTGAATGTCGCCTACCGACGTGTCGGGCAAGGGCTTGCGGATCCAGGTGCCGCGCGAGAGCCATTCGGTTTTCGAGCCGACCATGGATCGCCGCGACCCGGTAGACATTCTGGAGGAGCAGTCGGCCAGCCGGGTGCCACAACTCGTTCCGATTCGTTATGGACGAATGTCCGTCTCGCCGTTCACTTTCTACCGTGGTGCAGCGGCGATCATGGCCAACGACCTGGCTAAGTCACCGACATCGGGCATCCGTACCCAAGTCTGTGGCGATGCACATCTTTCCAACTTCGGCGTGTATTCCTCACCGGAACGTCGGCTGGTGTTTGACATCAATGACTTTGATGAGACGTTGCCTGGTGCTTGGGAGTGGGACGTCAAGCGACTCGCAGCAAGTTTTGCTGTTGCCGGCCGTGCGAACGGACTCTCACGCAAAGACCGACGCAACGTCTTGATGAATCTCGGGGCAAAATACCGAACCCAGATGCGAGCCTTCGCCGGTATGCACAACTTGGATGTGTGGTACTCGCGGCTGGAGGTCGACACACTGTTGGCAAACATGGCCGCAAATGTCGACGAGAAGTACATCAAGCGTGCACGCAAGGCGGCTGACAAAGCGTTGGGCAAGGACAGCTTGTCGGCATTTGAGAAGTTGACTGAAATTGGTCCGGACGGTAAGCCACGTTTTGTCAGTCAGCCGCCGCTAGTAGTTCCGGTCCAGGAAATGTTGGGGTCCGATGATGCGGAGCGCATCAAGCAGACCATTGACAAAGCGCTCTCGGACTATGCCTCCACATTGAGCACCGATCGCCGTCATCTGTTGAGTACTTTCGAACTTGTTGATGTGGCACACAAGATTGTCGGGGTGGGAAGTGTCGGGACCCGGGCGTGGATTGTGTTGATGATGGGTAAGGATCCGCAGGATCCTCTGTTGCTCCAGGTGAAACAGGCTCAAGAGTCAGTGATGGAACCGTTTGTTGGGCAAAGCGAATACTCACACTCGGGCGAACGCGTGGTCGCTGGTCAGCGCTTGATGCAAGCTTCCAGCGACATTTTCCTTGGTTGGCAACGGGTAGAAGGATTAGACGGCATCAAGCGCGACTTTTACATGCGTCAACTTCGCGACGGTAAGGGTTCCGCTGTCATCGAGAACCAAGACGCGGTAACGATGCCGTTGTATGCCCAAATGTGCGGGTGGACTTTGGCTCGTGCGCACGCCCGTTCTGGTGATCGTTTTGCGATCGCTGACTACCTTGGCAAGAGCGACGTTTTCGAAAGTGCGATCGCGCAGTTTGCGGAGTCATACGCAGACCAAAACGAGCGTGACTATGCCACCTTGATGGCCGCGATCAAGTCCGGGCGTATTGAGGCAAAGTCGGACGTCTAGCGACCGCCGGAGCGAGCTTCCGCTATCGCTGCAGTCCAGTCGGGGCACACTGCTTGATCGACATCAGCGCGCCGTTTTGCCGGCAGGTTCGCACCTGCGATCAGTAAAGCGACCGCCTCTGGCGGGACCGGAGCTCCGACCCTGACTTGAAACGGCGCCTCGTCGTCGGCAAATACCGACAGAACCAATCCGTAGTAATCGCCAACACCTTCTTGAGTCATCCCCATTGGCTCGGCAGAAGCAATCATCACGCGACACGGTGTTCCAGTAGCGAGGATCTCGGCAGCTTTGAGTTTGTTCGGTGTATTGGCAGACGCAGCGCCTGCTGCTTGCTGCGCCTGCAGGGCCGCGATGATTTGTTGCGGGTCGCCATCGACCGTGACGCTGCCGTCTTTCGCCAGAGCAGCGGCAATCGCGGCCCCGTCGACCGGTGCAGATGCCGCGCCTGCGCCCTGCAGAGTCGACGGTGGTGGATCGGTTTGCAGGTCTGGGGCGATGTGTGAGTGGTCGGCGGGATCAACACGGACGGCGATGTATCCCTGGCCGGATTCGAACTGTGGAAGGTAAGGCATTTGGATGGGGTGATGGCATTCTGCACGGTATGGCTGCTCGCCAGGTAGCTCGACATCAATCACCAGGCGGCAAGTGAGCGACTTTACGGCTGTTCCGGTGGTCATCGAACCGCGATGACATTCGACGACGTGTCCGCGAGCCAGGATCCCATTGTTGATCAGGTCGTGATCGACGAATCCCATACTTGTCTTGGCCTTATTAAAGAAACCCATGCAGATCAACCTAACCCGAAAATGACATGGCGTGCGAGAGACTGAAAAGGTGAGTCCAACCGTCGCCGCTGGCGTGTTTCTGATCGCGATGTTGGTGTTGGCGATCTACTGCTGGAGTCAGGTCGTGCGCGGACTGCTGCGCGGCAAGATTCGGTTTGCCGGAAATGCACCTAACACGTGGCAAACTCGCGGTTATCACCGTGGTTCACGAACCAGCGCGGGCTTCTGGCTGGGGATTGTTGCTTTCACTCTTGGTGGACTCGCGTCCACGGCTGGAGTCGTGATCGCGGTCGCGCTTTTTGCCGAAGCGGTTAGGTGAAATGTAGGCAGTTCAGTTCCTAGTTATACGTACGCTTCAGTTCATACCCTAGAAACCCGGTTTTTGGCTGAGCCGACCAAATGATTTGAACTCGTGGCTTGGCCTTGTTGGAGCCGACCGTTGTCAACTCCCATACGTGGGACTTCTTGTTCATCTTGAGCTTGACGCTGCCGCCGCCGCCGATCTTGCGAGCCGAAACGCTAATCGCCTGGCTAGCGTTGGTCTTGCAATTGGCCTTTTGGATCGTTCTCACTTTCCGAGCCTTGGAAATCGAACCCGGTGCGACAACGCAATTCTTCGCGGGAGTCTGACCCAAAAGCGCTGGCGCATCCGACGACGTGGTGAACGATCCGGTGGCACCGTCAGCAGTCGCTGCGGCGTTGGTCGCCGATGCACGGTAGTAGTAGGTAGTGGTCGGGCTCAATCCGGTGACACTTGCCGTTATTGCCGTGTCACTTGTGCCGGTGGCCGACGTTGGCGAAACGTCAGCTGCCGTTCCGTTGCCTGCGTCAATGGCCGCCGAACTGGTGCTGTACTTGATAGTCAATGCACTGGTTGTCCCACCGTTTGCATTGACCGTCGCGTGAAGGGTGGCGCTAGTCTCGCCGACACTCGTTGCAGTGCCGGTTGTAACGACTGGAGCTGCCAGCGCATAGGTGAAACCGTCGTGGAGCGTGGCAACTCCTTCTGGCGCAGTAACCACAATGTCAGCGTCCCCTGCCGTGCCTGGGGGTGTGGTGACTGTTATGTGAGAGTCATCCACGACCGAGATCGCTCCTGGAACCGCACGCCCGCCGATGGTGACAGCTGTAGTACCGGTGAAATCGCCGCCGTAAAGGTTAATCGCTGTTCCGCCAGTAGTGTCCCCGGTATTTGGATCGGCACCATCAATCTGTGTTCCGTAGTGATAGCCGTCGACGGCGGTATCGGTGCCATCTGCGCTGGTGATCGTGACATCGACGTTTCCCAGGGCATGTGCGGGCGTGACTGCTGTCACGCGCGTGTCGCTAACAGGATGGACAGACGTCGCGGGTATGCCGCCAAAAGTCACAGCGGAAGTACCGGTGAGTCCGCTCCCATATATCTCGACCGCGGTGCCGCCTTGGGTTGAACCCGCGTCTTGAGCAACTGATTCGAGAAAGGTTCCGTAAGTGAATCCGTCAGTCGCTGTGTAGGTGCCGCTCGGACTAGTCACAACAACGTCAACTGACCCGAGGGCATGCGGCGGAACGGTTACGGTCGCCCTTTCGTCATCCTCGATGGTGATCGAAGTTCCTGGCGAGCCGTCGAAGGTGACTGAGCTTGTGCCTGTCAGTCCGTAACCGTGAAGCAAAACAACAGTTCCGCCAATCTGTCCGCCGCGGTTCGGATAAATGTCGTCAATCGAGATTCCGTAGGTGTAGCCGTCACTTCCGGTCAGGCTGGCCGTTCCGCTGGGGCTTGTCACGGTGACATCGACTGTTGCTGCGGCGTGTGCGGGAACGGTCACCGTGACGTCAGTATCGTCGATGACGTGGATGTGGGTCGCTGCATTGTCACCAAAGGTCACTGATGATGTATCTGACAGTCCAGCGCCGTAAAGGTGCACCGTCTGGCCGCCACTCACTCCGCCATGTTTGGATGACAGCTCATTAAGAGCAATCCCGTAGGTAAAGGCTGTCGGCAATGTGTCAGTGCCGTCGGGGGCGGTAACGGAAACGGGAACGATGCCCAAGCTGTGTGCCGGGGTGGTAGCGGTGATGGTGTTGTCATCAACGACTGTCACGTTTGTTGCTGCTACTCCACCGAATGTCACCGATGTGGCTCCAGTGAAGTCGCCGCCGTACAGGTTGACGACACTTCCGCCACTTATGCTTCCGATGTTTGGATAAACGTCGGTGAGCTGAACGCCATAGTAGGTTTGAGGTGCCGTCATTGCTCGTGACCGAAACTTCAACGGAGCCGATGCCGTGTGCCGGGGTTGTTGCCGTGATTGTGTTGTCGTCAACAACGACTACGTGTGTTGCCGGGAGTCCGGCAAAGGTCACGGAACTTGTTCCGGTGAAGCCGCCGCCATGGATGGTGACCGTGTTGGAGCCGCTCGGCGAACCAGCTCCTGGGCTGAGGTATTCAACTGTGGTGCCGTAGGTAAATCCCGACGTGTAGGAATCTGACCCACCGCTAGTTGTCACGCTGACAGTTACCGCCCCTGCAGCATGTGGCGGGCTAGTCACTTCAATGACGTCGTCGCTAGAGCCCGACGGCACGACGGTTGCGGTGGACCCGTCGAATGTCACCGAGGTGACCCCGCTCAAATGCGTTCCGTAGATAAGGACGTCGTTACCGCCCGCTTGTCGACCAGCGTCCGGGACGAGGTAATCGATAGTGGGTGTCGCCAAAGAGTTGATTGCGGCACGTGACTTTCCACCATTTGCTGCTGCCGTCCCACCCGCAGACCGCGATCGGGCGCCACCGCCAGCTTTGCTAAATGAATGGCGGACGTGTGTTGGATGAGTATTGGGATTGGGGTGGCGGGCAAATTTAGGGTCCCCGTGGTGCTCACGCGCTGTTTTTGCGTCTCTGGCGTCCTGCTTGCTCTTGTGGGCTGGCGGTTTGTTATTGGCTGTGGCGGATGCAGGGACAGCACCGAGGCCGATGAGGGCAACGCATCCGGCTACAAAAGCGATCAATGCTCGCCACAGAATCCGATGACCCTTAGACGTAAGCGTTGGCATGAACCGACTCCGTTCATTCCGGGTGCAAGCGCGCCCGTGGCGTTCTCACCATCCTCGGGGGCATGAGTGACGACGTCGACTCGCGTGCCGGTTGTACTAGCCCGTTTGGGTCTATTCGCGAGCCCGCTGCCAGCTTTTGCGCTCAGTCAGAAGTCCAGGCCGGATCGCTGGTGAGCTGGTCGAACACCGAGTCGTACATGGCGGTGGGAGCGGATGTGTGACCGCCAACAAAATATTGCTGATTGACGTTCCAGCCGGTGGCTCGATAGATATCAGCATCGATCTGCATCTCGGCGTAGCGGAAGTCCGTGGGGCTTTCGAGGAACACGGCCAATTTGCGTGAGTGTGCGTAGTCAGCTGCACTTCGAAATGCCGGCATGTAGGCATCCCAGGCTGGACCGTTGATGGCACCATCTGGAAGCCCCGTGGTTTCGTCGATGGCGGCACCCCAAATCATTGCCGTGTTAATCACAACAGCGGCGGCCAAACCTGGATAGCGAATGTTAAGCGCATGGGAAAATGAACCACCACCTGAAATTCCCATGAACACGACGCGCGATGTGTCGACCGGCAGTTGAGCGAACGCAGTCAGGATTTGCGAGCGGGCATTCGCGTATGACGCATCAATCGACAGGAACGCGCCACCGCCAGTGGGGCTGTATGTCATATCGAGTCCGGAACCGTCAGACAGCGTTTGCCCGTCATCAAGATTGTGGTAG
>JAHEXM010000117.1 GCA_023252115.1 Micrococcales bacterium
GGGTTGCATGCCGAATACAAGCCGACGAGCAAAGACACCCAGGGGGTTGACCCGGCCACGATTCCTGGTCGATCCGGCACGATGGCTGTTCGTTACACCGTCACGAACACGACCGCAAAGAAAGAGACCATCAGCTACACCGACGCTGCTGGCAATGTGCGCACTGAGGAACAGCCCGTCTTTGCCCCGTTCGTCGGCTCATTGCTGGCTACCCTGCCCGCGGGACTGTCTCTGATTGACGCACCCAACGCAGTGGTCGGAACCGACAAGATCGGGCAAACAACGCTTTTGTGGAACTTGGTTTTGTACCCACCGATGGGCAATTACCAGCAGGAACTCAACTATTCAGTTAAGAGCGACGACCTGCAGGTTCCCCCCGTCCAAATGGAGGCCGTGCCCGTTGCCACGAATCAATCGCCCGCCATCGGATTCTCAAGTGACTTGCTCAAGGATTCTGTTTCGGGAAATACCGAACTTGCAAGTGGATTATCACAACTGAACGACTCCGCCACCCAACTTGCAGCAGGTGCCGCCAAGCTCGCGCAGGGTCAGGCACAAGCGGCCACGGGGACTCAAGAAGCGGCCACCGGCTCCTCAGAAGTCACGGACGGTTCCAAGGCTCTGGCAACCGGATTGGGCAAATTGTCGTCTGGCCTGAATGAATTGTCGGGGGCATCCGGGTTGCCAAAAGCCTTGTCGACTTCACAATCGCTGACGACTGCGGTGAATGAAATCGCAGCGGCGGTCGGCCGCTCGTCAGATCCCCCCATCACGTTTCCGTTGCCGTCTAACGTGACCCTGTATCAAGTCGTACGCGCAACCGGAAATGTCACGACAGCTCTACGGGTGGCCACCAATACCCTCGCCACCACACTTCACGCACTCAACTCTGGCTTGACGAGCAATGCGTCGGCAGCCACTACAGACGTCGACAATGTGATTGCCAGTCTGGGCTGCCCACCCTCGGGAGGTTCAACCGATTGCCAGAGCCTGACGGATGCGAAGGCAAAACTTGCATCAATCACTACCGAAGCCAACGGTGTTGGCACAGCGGCAGACGCAACCGACGCTGGCGTACTCGTTCTGGACGGAATCATTCTCGCGCTCACCAAAGTGAAGGATGGCCTGCAGGACGTCAGCGTGGCATTGAAGAGTGGCGTCACCACCAGTCCGGGCGTGTATGAAGGCCTGACATTGCTCACCGCTGGCTTGCAGGATTCAGTTGATGCGGCAATCAAGCTGGCAGCTGGGGGGACAGCCTCCGAATCGGGAGCGAACGACCTTTTCAAAGGATCATCCGCTGTAACCAAAGGCCTAGACACCTTGTCTACTGGCGCGGCGGAACTGGCATCCGGATCGACGGAGCTTGCGTCAGGCGCCTCAGACCTGCAAACCGATGGCACCCAGAAGGTCCTGAACTCAGTGGTGGACTCGTCAGCGAAGCCGAGTTTCGCCTCTGCATATTTGAATGCTTCAGAGGCACGACTGCCGGATGCCGCGCCATATCCCGCGCCGCCAGGGGCCTCGACGCGGATTGCCTATGTCTTTTCGTTAGTTCCGCCACCCACGAAACCCGGGCTAAATCCAGCCCTTATTGGCATCGGTTTAGTCTTTTTGGCCGCATTTGTGGTCCTGTGTGTCCGCCGCATTCGACGGCCAGCTGTCACCTAAGCCGAGACGGGATTCCCATCGGCCGGGGGTTGGAGTAGCCTCTTTGGCAAGCAATAACCGGTCATGGTCCCCCGCCCACCCTCGTTAACGCCCCCATGGGAGTACCGATGGATGCCAGCGAGCTTCAAGGGCGCTTTCGCGAGGTCCGAGCCGCCACTGAAACTCTTGCGGCACCGCTCTCACCCGAAGACCAGACCGTTCAATCGATGCCCGATGTCAGTCCCACAAAATGGCATCGCGCCCATGTGACTTGGTTCTTTGAGACATTTGTACTTGCGCCGCACGAGCCTGATTTCCAACATTTCAACGAGAAGTACTGGTTCCTGTTTAACAGTTACTACGAAGCCGTTGGGCCGCGCTACCCGCGTCCTGATCGGGGCTTGGTTACGCGGCCGGGGGCCCAGGACGTTGGCGTCTATCGAGATGCAGTCGATGATCGGGTCCTGAACTTGTTGGCCGAGCTGGACGCTGGCACTTTGGAAAAAGTTGCGCCAACCGTTGAGCTCGGCTTCCATCACGAACAACAGCACCAAGAACTGTTACTGATGGACATCAAGCACGTGCTCTCACTCAATCCACTCGATCCCGCGTACGCCATTGCACCAAGCGTGACCGCGACCGAATCCACGCCGCTGAACTGGGTCGAATTCGACGGCGGCTTGGTGGATGTTGGATATAGCGGCGACGGGTTCCATTTCGACAATGAGGATCCACGTCACAAGACTTACCTCGAGCCGTATCGCCTTGCGGACCGACTCGTGACTGCGGGCGACTGGGTTGCATTCATCGATGACGGCGGATACGAGCGCGCGGAGTTGTGGTTGTCGGATGGATGGGCACGCCTTCATGCCGAGAATTGGCACGCGCCGCTGTATTGGACTGATCGCGACGGTCAGTGGTACATCCATACGCTGTCGGGAACGCGACCGATAAATCCGGCCGAACCGGTGTGCCATATCAGTTATTACGAGGCGGATGCATTTGCCACTTGGTCCGGAAAGCGGCTGCCCACTGAATCGGAATGGGAATACGCCGCACATGTCACCGGCCAGCCAGTGACTGGCAACTTAGCCAACCAGGAGTACTTCCACCCCGCTCCGGCTGGTGCACCCGACGGATCCTTGCGCCAGTTGTTCGGCGACACGTGGGAGTGGACGGCTTCTTCCTACGACGCCTATCCCGGCTTCCATCCTCCGGCAGGGGCGATCGGGGAATACAACGGCAAATTCATGTCTAACCAGATGGTGTTGCGCGGCGGTTGCGCGTTCACTCCAGAGGGACACACCCGTTCGACTTATCGAAATTTCTTTCCGCACTATTCGCGCTGGATGTTGTCGGGCCTTCGGTTGGCCGATGGCGGAGAACCCAGAGAGGCCTAGTTTTGACACCCCAAAGTTCAACACCCACTTTTCAAGTGTGCCTGGATGAGGATTGGGCGTCGGCCGCACTGGTCAACGACGTTCGTCGTGGATTTGGTCGCGTCCCGCGAAGCCTGCCGCCGAAATGGCTGTACGACGACCGAGGCTCTGATTTGTTCGACCAAATAACCCGGCTTCCCGAGTACTACCCGACTGAAGCCGAACGCGAGATCTTGCGCAATGCTGCGTCTGACATTGCGGCTAAGTCAAAGGCAGATGTGCTGGTTGAACTTGGATCGGGCACTTCCGACAAGACGCGCGTACTTCTCGATGCGTTCACTGCAAACAAGCAGCTGAAGAAATTTGTCGCTGTCGATGTCAGCGCCGCAACACTGCGCGATGCCGCCGACCGTCTGTCGGCAAAATACCCAGGCGTTGCTGTGCATGCGATCGTTGGCGACTTCACTCTTCATCTGTCTTCGCTGCCGGTGGGCGGCCGACGCATGGTTGCGTTTCTCGGCGGCACGATCGGCAATCTGTTTGTTGAGGAACGAAGCGCCTTCCTAGGTGTCCTTGCAGACGTCCTTGACCCGGGCGACTCGGTGCTTCTTGGCACCGACTTGGTTAAGTCTTCAGATCGACTGATTGCTGCCTACAACGACTCTCAAGGCATAACGGCTGACTTTGTGCGTAACGTTCTTGCCGTATTGAATCGCGAACTAGGCGCGGACTTCGATATCGAGGCCTTCGATTACGTCCCTTTCTGGGACGCGTCACTGAAACGCATGGACCTTCGCTTACGCGCGGTCGGTGACCAGCTTGTTCGTATCCCCCGCGCAGACATTGAGCTTGAGTTGCACGATGGCGAAGAGATCCGCGTCGAGATCTCGAGCAAGTTCACTCCTGATGGCATAGCCGACGAACTCGAGACGGCTGGATTCCGCGTGGACGGCTTTTGGACTGACTCTGGTTCAGACTTCGGCGTGACCCTGGCAACCCGCCTATAGCCCAGCGTTAGTGGATCGAACCAACCGGGAATTGCGGTCGGTGATCCAGCGTTCTAATCGTCGCGCAACTTCTGGATCTCATCGGCGTGACTAAGCATGTGCGGCATTTCCACGCCCAGAGCTACTCCGGTGGCTACCACATCTTCATAGATCGCGCGCAAATCCTCGGCGGAATGGGCACCGTAACCGGTGGCGATTCGTCGCGACACCTCTCCGCGGAATACTCTGTGCAACAGCCGAGACATCGGCCCAGTGGGCATCCGGAACATGTCGTAGTCGTCATCGATCTTTGGGTCAGCGCCGCGGGCTTTGCACACCGCAAGCCCATCGCGTCCGGCAAGCAGAAAGGCTTGAATAGCGCGTCGATCCTCGACGAACGGGACTAACCCGCCAGCCTGGGCGGCTCCGCACACCGCACCGGCCTTCTTTGCGAAGTCCACCCAGTTCCACTGCTCCATATTCTCAATGACCTTCGGTTTGAATCCTGCTTCTGTGAACAGCGCTACGAGGACGTCAACGTTCCGCTGCGCAGCCGCGGCAGTCTCGGCCTCCGCTTGCTGTCCACACACGCTTGATCCCAGGACCAATTCGCCAACGAACGCCCCCGTCAGGACATCTCCGTTGAGCACGCCACCGGCAAAAACCTTGCCCAATGCGTACTGGCGTTTACTGAGAACGGCATCGATGAAGCCAACGCCTTCCCAATTGCTGGTCAGAAAAAGAACGACGCCATCGCCGAGCGCGGGGGCAATCTGTTCCAGTGCGTCGGCAGTTTGCCGGTGCCGGACCGTGACAATGACCAGGTCGTAGTCATCATTTATTGACGTCACAACGCGAGGCAGGAAGCGGGCACGGGTCTCCGGGGCTTTCTTACCAGCACGCCCGTCGATCATCTCAATGCTGATTCCTTCGGCTAGGAGCTCCGCGCGCTGGGGCCGTGCAAGAAGCGCCACATCGTGTCCGGCCTCGGACAGCGCCCAGGCGACGGCCGTTCCAATCACGCCCGCACCGAACACCAGAATCTTCACGATCCGCCTCCTCTTTGGTAATGATTACGGTACCCAAATAGCCAACCCGGCTCGGCAGCAAAGGACGTGCCATGGATTTCGATGGTGGCCACAATCTGCAACCCGACCTCGTGGAACCTGCCAATCCACGCGCCGGGCGCACCGACCCAACGTTCGGTTGCTGTTCGGGTTTTGCAGAGCGATTTCGATGGCGCGTTGTTGGTCATAGTGTGAATGGCGTGAAGGTTACGCAACCCCTGCTGACTGCGACGGTGACACTTGTCGCGGCCGCTGGCGCCCTCAGCGCCTGCGGGGCGGTGGCTTCGTCAAATCCACAGAGCCCATCTTCATTGGTGAATTCAGAGGCAAACAGCGAGACCGGATTGTGCGGCACTCACGAGATAAACAAGACTTCAGTCCGCACATTCTGTGGCCCGGGAGCGATCACGGTGAAGTCCGGCGCAACAACAATTCAACTTTCCGGTGCAGTGTGCGTCGGCGACGAACGAGGATTTAGCCTCAATGCCGGAACGGTTGTTCTCGATGACGACTCGGATCTAAACACCACCACTCAGTATGTCGGCATCGTCGCTCCGGGCAAATCGTGGCTTCGCGACGAAAGTCGCGGCCGCGTTTCCCTCACTATCAACGACAACGGTTTAGCAATAGCAACGAAACCGCAGTCGACCAAACTTGTCCTGACCGCAGGCGGCAGTAAAGGAACAATCACTGGACCGCTACAAAACGGTGGTGGCATGGCGAGCGCGACTTTTGACTGCGGTTAGTTGATCGCTACGATCTGCTGGGCAGGCTAGGCCGCGACGCCATACTTGCTAACCGCAGTCCGCATCAGGCTCATTCCTGCCAGGCCGGGCAACTCGTCGATATCTGAATCAATCTTTCTGATCGCTTTGGTTCCCTCGCTTCCACCCAGCAGATATCCCAAGATCCACGATGTTTCGGACTTCGGCATGATCGTCGAGCCGACCGGACCCCAAAACCGCTTCAGTGCAAATCGCGTCAGCTTGCGTGCTCTGGGACTTGCTGAAAGCCGGTCGCGGGCCTGGGTTGCATAGAAAGCTAAATG
>JAHEXM010000118.1 GCA_023252115.1 Micrococcales bacterium
CGTAAACCGGATCAAAGCCGTGCAGTACTAACCATTCCTTGGCAGCCGAAGTCACATCGAGGGTCAATCGGCGATCGACCAAACGCTTTTGCAACAACGCAAGTTGCAGATCCACGATGTGAGTCAGCTGTTCAGTGTCCAACGGTTCGAACATGACGATGTCGTCGAGGCGATTCAGGAATTCCGGTTTGAACGATGAACGCACAACTTCCATCACTTTGGATTCACGCTCGGATTGACTGAGGTCCTGGTCAACCAGGTACTGCGATCCGAGGTTGGAGGTCAAAATCAAGATGGTGTTTCTGAAGTCGACGGTGCGACCCTGCCCGTCGGTCAGTCGTCCATCGTCGAGCACCTGCAAAAGCACATTGAACACTTCGGGATGTGCTTTCTCGACTTCGTCAAGAAGTACAACGCTGTACGGCCGACGACGAACTGCCTCCGTCAGCTGACCACCTTCTTCATACCCGACATATCCCGGAGGAGCACCAACGAGACGTGCAACTGAGTGCTTCTCGCCGTACTCGCTCATATCGATGCGAATGATTGCCCGCTCGTCATCAAAGAGGTACTCGGCAAGAGCCTTCGCGAGCTCTGTCTTACCTACACCTGTTGGACCGAGGAAGAGGAAAGAGCCTGTCGGCCTATTTGGATCATCGATGCCTGCTCTGGTGCGACGGACTGCGTCAGACACTGCCTGCACGGCCTGCCGCTGGCCAACAACGCGCCGCCCGAGTTCTTCCTCCATGCGCAGGAGTTTTTCGCTTTCGCCTTCAAGTAGCCTGCCTGCCGGAATCCCAGTCCAAGCAGCTACGACCTCAGCCACGTCGGCGGGTCCGACCTCTTCTTTCACCATCGCAGCTCGCGCATTTGTTTCGGCGCTGACCTCTGTCAGCTCTGCCTCTAGTGCCGGAATGTCGGCGTACAAGACGCGAGACGCCTGCTCGAAATCGCCATCACGTTGTGCACGCTCGGCGACCATGCGCAATTCATCGATACGCATCTTGAGCTCGCCGACTTTGTCGAGGCCGGACTTCTCCTGCTCCCATTTTGCGCGCATCCCGCGGAGCTCTTCTTCTTTGTCAGCTAGGTCATCGCGAATCTTCTTAACTCGCTCTTGAGACGCCTCGTCTTTTTCTTTTCCGACAGCTAACTCTTCCATTCGGAGTCGATCGACTGATCGTTGCAGGTTGTCGATCTCTTCCGGGGACGAATCAATTTCCATGCGCAGCCGTGAGGCGGACTCATCAACTAAGTCGATTGCTTTGTCCGGCAGGAAGCGTGCTGTGATGTAACGGTCGGACAGAGTTGCCGCGGCGACTAAAGCGGCGTCCGAAATTGCCACCTTGTGATGGGCCTCGTACTTCTCTTTCAGGCCGCGCAGGATGGCGATGGTGTCTTCCACACTTGGCTCGCCAACAAGCACCATTTGGAAGCGGCGCTCGAGAGCTGCATCCTTTTCGATGTGTTTGCGGTATTCGTCCAGAGTGGTTGCCCCGACCATGCGCAATTCACCGCGAGCCAGCATGGGCTTCAACATGTTGCCAGCATCCATCGCGCCTTCGGCACCGCCGCCGGCGCCCACCACCGTGTGCAATTCGTCAATAAACGTGATGATTTCGCCTTCGGATGCCTTGATCTCTTCAAGCACCGACTTAAGACGTTCCTCAAACTCACCGCGGTACTTCGCGCCAGCAACCATCGCACCCAAGTCAAGTGAAATCAGGCGCTTGCCCCGCAATGATTCGGGCACATCGCCAGCGATGATGCGCTGGGCTAGTCCTTCGACCACGGCTGTCTTTCCGACACCGGGTTCACCAATGAGTACCGGGTTGTTTTTGGTTCGTCGAGACAAGACCTGAACAACACGACGGATCTCGGAATCTCGTCCGATGACCGGATCCAGTTTGCCTTCACGCGCGAGTGCAGTCAGATCAATACCGAACTTCTCAAGAGCTTGGAACGAACCTTCCGGATCCTCATTCGTTACCCGGGTGGCACCACGGACTTTGCCGAGAGCATCGATGAGAACTTCCGGCGTGGCACCAACGCGAGCCAATAGGTCCGCAACACCGGTCCCGCCTTTGCGCGCCAGCCCGATCAGGATGTGCTCGGTGGAGACGTACTCATCTGCCCGGTCACGCGCGACCTCTTGTGCAGCCTGGATGCTCGCAACAGCAGCACGTGAGAGCTCCGGGCGCGGGCTGTCTGCACCAGCTGCGGACGGTAAGCCGGACAGTTCCTTGCGAACCTGGGCTACGAGAGCTGACCGGTCGACGCCCACCGAATCGAGCAATGCCGTTGCAATGCCATCGCCTTGGCTAAGTAACGCTGCGAGCAGATGCGCAGGGGTGATTTCGGGATTGCCAGCAGCAGTCGCAGCCTGCAAAGCGGTCGACAGAACCTCTTGGCTGCGAGTAGTGAATTGAATGTCCATTGAGATGAATTCCTTTAGTTAGCGTCGCCGTTGTGGGCGCCAAACGACAAGTGCGGTCGATGACTTCTCGTGCTCAAGCTCGGCCACACGCTTCTGCAAATGCTCGAGTTCTGCCTCCAGCACGAGCACGCGCTGGATACCTGCCAAATTCATGCCCTCTGATGCAAGGCGCTGGACATCGCGCAAACGGGCAATGTCGCGCGACGAATACAGACGGTTTCGCCCGCCGGTTCGTCCAGGAGACACAAGTCCCAGCCGGTCGTATTGGCGCAGGGTTTGTGGGTGCAAACCGGAAAGTTCGGCCGCTACAGAAATGATGTAGACCGGCAGTTCCTCTTCAGAATGATTCATCAGCTAACACCTCCGCTTGCGCCAGCCTGTCGCAAGAGGTCGGAGCGAGGATCGTTATCTGTCGTCGCTGCGCGATATGCCTCGACTGCCGCCTTTGCCTCGTCCGACAGATTTTTCGGTACGACAACTTCAACCGTGACCAGCAAATCCCCCGCTTCGTTGTTGCGTTTGGGCACACCTTTGCCTTTGACGCGGAAGGTGCGGCCGTTTGTTGTACCCGGCGGGATCTTGAGAGTCACCGTCTTGTGTTCCGGTGTTGGCACTTTGACATTTGCTCCGAGCGCGGCTTCGTCGAAGGTGATCGGCAGAGTCACCGTTAAGTTGCTGCCATCACGACCAAACACCGGGTCCGGCGTCACATTGACAACGACAAAAAGGTCACCGTTGGGACCGCCACGCTCGCCCGGAGCACCTTTGCCTTTAAGGCGCACGCGTTGCCCGTTCTTCACTCCCGCCGGAACACGCGCGTGCACTGTGCGCGTTTGCGCTGCCTCGCCGGTGCCATGGCAGGTTGCACACGGATCATCGATCAGGATTCCGCGACCCCGGCATTGTTCACAGGGTTCAGCAAAAGCGAAGCCGCCCGCATTTCGTGTGACAGCACCACTGCCCTGACACACAGGGCAAGTCCGCGGCGTGGTTCCAGGTTTCGCACCAGAACCTAGGCATGTTGGACACGTTCCGTCACTCGTCAGTCGCAACGGCAAAGTCACACCATTCAAGGCATCGTCGAAGCTCAGCGTCACGTTGCTCTCGAGGTCGGCGCCGCGACGCGGCTGGCGCGACCCACCGCCGCGGTTGAACAAACCGCTAAAGACATCACCGAACCCTGCGTTGCCTCCAGCTTGATTGAAGATGTCGCTGTAGTCGGCTTGCGGCTGTTGCTGGCGACGTCCACCTCTACCTGCTCCGGGAAAACGGAAGCCGCCACCGCCATACAGTTCGCGCGCTTCGTCGTACTTTGCTCGTGTTGTCTTGTCGCTCAGTACGTCGTAAGCCTCAGACACTTCCTTGAAGCGCTCTTCAGCCTTCTTGTTGTCAGGGTTGGTGTCGGGGTGATGTTCGCGCGCGAGCTTGCGGTAGGTCTTTTTGATAGTCGCTGCATCGGCATCTTTGGAGACGCCGAGGGCTTTGTAGTAATCCTTCTCGAGCCATTCTTTGCGAATGCCTTCGTCTTGTGCCATCAGCTGTCGCCTCCTTTCCTTTCAACCGCTCCGCAAAGGATCACCACCGGAAATCCGGCAGGCCTCGACTTCGCTCGCCCTACCGAACTTCCAGTGTCGATCTTGCTACGCATCTTCACCCCAGCGTGGCGAGGCAGCACGAACGATGTCACTCTGAAACTGCGACGCGAGCCGGACGAACCACCCGGTCCTTGAACTTGTAACCGGGTTGATAGACCTCGGTGCAGGTCGGCTGATCTAGGCCCTCACCTTCGGCGTGCGTCAACGCTTCGTGGATCTCCGGATCGAACGGATCTCCTGCTACTCCATACGTCTCCAGGCCGAGTTTGGTTACCAGCGCTTCGAGCGCCTCGCCAACAGACTTGAACGCTCCTTCTAGTTCATCGTGACTGCGAGCTCTCTCGATGTCATCGAGCACTGGAAGTAACTCAGCCAAAACTGAGATCACGGCGATTTCACCAATTGCTTCGCGATCACGATCAACGCGCTTGCGATAGTTCGCGTACTCAGCAGTGATGCGTTGCAAATCAGCAGTTAGCTCAAGTACGCGCGCATCGTCAGACAGCTCGCCGACAGTGGCATCATCCACCGCCGCGGCTTCGGCATTTGGTGCAGCAACTGGCTCTCGCACCTCGCCCGTTGTCGGATCGATCCGACGCTTATCGGTAACCCGCACTGACTCTTCGTCCTGCTCGTTTGCAGCGTCGCGCGGATCGGTGGCATCGCCCTTAGCGGGCGAGCCACCGGTGGAATCCGAACTCACTTCTCGTCATCCTTCTTGGCATCCGCTGGCTCATCTTCTTCGACGATTTCAGCATCAACAACATCGTCATCGGCGTTTGCATTCGCGCCTTCACCTGTTGCACCGCCGTCACCGCCAGATTCCTCCGCCGAGGCCGCTTGCTGGTACATCGCTGCACCGAGCGCCTGACTGGCAGTCGCCAACTTCTCGGAAGCTGACTTGATCGCCTCGGTGTCGTTGCCTTCGAGTGCTTTCTTCAACTCGTCGAGCGGATCCGTCACGTTCTCTTTGCCTTCAGCGGGGATCTTGTCCTCGTTGTCCTTAAGGAACTTCTCAGTTTGGTAAACGAGACTCTCACCGGTGTTGCGCGCTTCTGCCTCCTCGCGACGAGCCTTGTCTTCGTCGGCGTGAGCCTCGGCCTCTTTCATCATGCGCTCGATGTCGTCCTTCGGAAGACCCGATCCACCAGTGATGGTCATCTTCTGTTCCTTGCCAGTGCCAAGGTCCTTGGCAGCGACGTGAACGATTCCGTCAGCGTCAATGTCAAACGTGACTTCAACCTGAGGAACTCCTCGCGGTGCCGGTGGCAGACCAGTCAGCTCAAATGTGCCGAGCTTCTTGTTGTACGCCGCCATTTCGCGCTCGCCTTGGAAGACCTGAATCAGCACGGACGGCTGGTTGTCTTCGGCAGTGGTGAACACCTCTGAACGCTTGGTCGGAATGGTCGTGTTGCGTTCGATCAAGCGCGTCATGATTCCGCCCTTGGTTTCGATACCAAGCGACAGTGGTGTCACGTCAAGGAGCAGAACGTCTTTGACCTCACCCTTAAGAACGCCCGCTTGAAGCGCCGCGCCAACTGCAACTACCTCATCAGGGTTAACGCCCTTATTGGGCTCCTTGCCACCGGTCAGGTCCTTGACCAAGTCAGTGACTGCTGGCATACGAGTCGAACCACCAACGAGCACTACGTGATCAATGTCTTCAACCTTGATCCCCGCGTCCTTGATGACCGAAGCGAACGGTGCCTTGCATCGATCCAGTAAGTCCGAAGTCATCTGCTGGAACTGCGAACGCGAAAGAGTCTCGTCCAAGTGAAGCGGACCCTCGTTTGAAGCCGTGATGTACGGCAAGTTGATTGACGTCTGATTCGAACTCGACAGTTCGATCTTTGCTTTCTCGGCAGCTTCACGCAGACGCTGCAACGCCATCTTGTCCTTTGACAGATCGACGCCATGTGCGTTCTTGAATGTCTTTACCAAGTGATCGACCACGACCTGGTCCCAGTCGTCACCACCAAGGTTGTTGTCACCACTCGTGGCCTTGACCTCGACAACACCGTCTCCGATTTCAAGTAGCGAAACGTCGAACGTTCCACCACCAAGG